>JBBRXJ010000058.1:0-23018 GCA_038248505.1 Bacteroidales bacterium | reverse complement strand
TTCCTTGTATTGCCAAATCTGCAAACCCGATGTTTTGTGTATTTTTCATACACAAATATAACAAAAAAAACGACTCAATACACTGAAATACAATTATATATGATATATTTTTATGCTATTTTGCCTTGCAACGGTCTCATATAATGTTTATAATAGACAGAACCCCTATTATTATTTTTATCAGAAAGATGAATATGGAACGAACAAATTGATGCAGTTTAGTCAATTTCCAATAATACCATCGGTTTCGTATAGTGTTAATTTTTAATTGATTATTGCTAAAGCAATATTTGTAATGATAAAATTTAAATTAGCATTTCTTAGTATTTTTATTCTAATAAATTGTATCCATGTGGTTTGTAGTAATAAGTATACAATTAGTGGTTATATCAGAGATATTGAGACGGGTGAAGAATTAATAGGAGCTACCATTTCGATTGATTCGACTAATCAAGGAATTGTTTCTAATTCCTATGGTTTTTATTCAATTACTATTCAATCAGGTATAAACAGTATTAATTATAGTTTTGTTGGTTATGAAGGCATTCACATTAATTTATTTGATTCTGCATTATCATACACCACCGACACGTTTTGACGTAACAATCAGATTGTTTCGCAAGAAAAAGAAGATATGAATATATTAAATTTTTCTCAGCGATTTCCTGATGAGCTTTCATGCAGAGAGCACTTTAGAGATGTAAGAATTAAAAACGGTGTGAAATGCAAAAAATGTGGCTGCAAGAAACATTATTAGCTGCAAAAACGAGGGCAATTTAAATGCAAAAAATGTGACTTCAGAACGACACTTAGAAGCGGAACAGTAATGTAACATTCCTTATAAAACTCCTAAAAATAAAACTGGAACGTTAGGGGGCTTTTTGCAACGGTCTCAGTATATATGTCCCTTCTGAAACTTTAGATTCAACAGTTTTACTCCTCAAGAAGCAATTTTGGTAAGCAGCATTTCAATTATCTGGGTACTAGGTCGGTTAGCCTTGAGTCAGAAGTTGGATGTACTAATTGTATTTCTGTATGTTGAAATTTAGTCATAATCCTAAAATTTATTTGCAGTGTATTTACTGAGCAATTAGCAAAAATATACACATAATACAATCATTCAGTGTAATAGATGAGGCTTATTTTTATTTATAATTAGCAAGTTCATTGCTAAAGATCTAGCAAGAGAGATTATTGCAAACTGTCAATATTGAGGTTTTCTGGCCTTGCACACAACTATTTAATAGCTACTACAGATTGGTATTCATTATATTATTTTAGTCTAACAAATCCATATATCAGATAAAAAAATATGTAAATTTGTCATGTTAAAAAAGTCTGTTTTAATTGGGACTTTATAGATAAAACAAACAAACTGACACTTTTTCATATACTTAGTTTATGTCTACCGATGTTCAGAAAGTAAAGCAACGTTTTGGAATAATAGGGAATTATGCCGAACTACACCGAGCACTTGATATCGCCGTTCAGGTAGCTCCTACCGATCTTTCGGTGCTTATTACCGGTGAGAGCGGTACTGGTAAAGAGGTTTTTCCTCAAATTATTCACCAACACAGTGCACGTAAGCACGGCAACTATATTGCTGTGAATTGTGGCGCTATTCCTGAAGGTACCATTGATTCTGAATTGTTTGGCCATGAAAAAGGTTCTTTTACCGGCGCCCATGAAAGTCGTAAAGGCTATTTTGAAGAAGCCAATGGAGGTACTATTTTTTTGGATGAGGTAAGTGAACTTCCTATTGCAACACAGGTTCGCTTATTACGTGTGCTTGAAACGGGGGAGTATATGCGAGTGGGTTCATCAAAAATGCAAAAGACCAATGTGCGGGTTATTGCTGCAACCAATATGGAGATTCCAATTTTAATTAGTAAGGGTCGATTTAGAGAAGATCTTTTTTATAGATTAAATACGGTTCCTATTTTTGTACCCCCACTTCGTGAACGGGGAGATGATATCCTATTGTTATTTCGTAAATTCGCTTTAGACTGTGCAGAGAAATATCGCATGCCTTCTGTTAAAATTAATGATGATGCTAGGCGTTTATTATTGGAATATGCTTGGCCAGGTAATATTCGCCAACTTAAAAATATTACGGAACAAATGTCTGTAATTGAGGAAAAACGCGATTTTGATAATGAAACGCTACAACGTTATTTGCCCGACGATTCCAGTATGCGTCTTCCTGCTATTATGAAAAAGGACGATGAAAAAACCTTTGCATCCGAGCGTGAAATATTATATAAAATTCTCTTCGATATGAAGAGTGATATGAATGAGCTTAAGAAACTTGTTTTCGATATGATTCGAAAAGGAATTAGATATGAGGGATTAGAGGAGGATCATTCGGAGATAATTAATCGAATCCACACTGAAAAAGAAGACGTAAAAGTTTTTGATAAAGAACGTAAATCCAATGTGATTGTCGATAATGCTACTATTAGACATATTGAAGATACAGAAGAAATTTTAGAAGAAAATCTTTCAATAGAAGGTAAAGAAATTGAGCTCATACAAAAAGCACTTGAAAGACATAGCGGGAAACGTAAATTCGCTGCTAAAGAGTTGGGTATTTCTGAGCGTACTCTTTACCGTAAAATAAATGAATATAATTTAGAATGAGAAAGAGAATTATTTATTTCCTTTTATTTAGTGCCTGTATGTTGAGTAGTTGCAAAATCAATTATTCATTATCTGGTGCATCTATCTCGCCCGACGTGAAAACCTTTGTTGTGCAAACTTTTCCGAACAATGCTCCATTGTTTCAACCGAGTTTGTCTTATACATTAACGAATGCATTAAAAGATAAAATACAAAGTCAAACTAGTTTGAAATTAGGAAATAGCAATGGAGATGTTACCTTTGAGGGAGAAATTACAGGATATGATACGCGCCCTGTTGCTATTCAAGCAAATGATCAGGCAGCTCAAACTCGTTTAACGATTACAATTAAAGTGAAGTTTACAAATACAAAAGACATGAAACAGGATTTCTCCACAAGTTTTACTCGTTATGAGGATTTTGATACAAAGAAAAGTCTCAATTCGATTGAATCTACTTTGATCAAAAATATTGTTGAGCAGCTTACGGAAGATATTTTTAATAAAGCATTTGTTAATTGGTGAAAATGAATATTTCTCTTATTATTGATAAGGTTAATGTTGGGGAACCAATTACGGAGCAAATGCTTCATGAAATTGAGCTGCTTATAAAAGAGTACCCCTATTTTCAATCGGCAAGGCTTTTATATCTATATGCTCTTTGTCGCAATAATAAAAATGATCATTCTACTTTGTTAGCTGAGTACGGTTCATTAGTTAATGATCCAGTTTTGATGTTGGATATTATTAGTAACAAAATTGATACTCCCAAAAATGCTTTTGAAATAGAGAATCCTAGTCAAGCTAAGTTCTCTGAAATTAGTAAAGAGGTGGAGGAACAAATATCGTCTGTAATAGTTTCATTAGATAGTCCAAGCGCTGAAAATGCAATTATTGAAGAACAGGAATTAATTCCTGTTGAACCAAAGAAATTAAGACCACATGCCGCAAGAGAGCAGATGAGAAGTAGTATTGCTTCTGTTTTATCAAATCAGAAAAAGAGCGCGACGGATAAAACTCGTATTGAGGATGTGATGCAACAAAATGTTGAGGCATTGGTAAATCCTATTTACGAGCAACGTACACGTAGAAAGCAGGATACCGTTATACAGTTTCTGGAGAAAGACGAAACAGCCGATCATACCATAGAGAATGAGGCAAAATTGAAAAAAGGGAAACATGATCTTTTGCAATTTGAGAAACCCACGGATCTTCTTAAAGAACCTCCTAAGCCTCGGAAAAATAAAAAAGACGATATCATTGAACGTTTTATAAGCACGACCCCAGACACTAAAGTACGCTTAAGGCCTGATCAGCAGACTGGTGACGATCTTTCGGTAGATAGTATTCGCGAAAGTGATGCGTATCTAACGGAGACCTTAGCACAAATTTTTGTTCAGCAAAAGGCTTATTCAAAGGCTATTCAAGCATTTGAAAAATTAAGTTTGAAAAATCCTGAAAAAAGTGCTTACTTTGCAGCCAAAATTAATGAGATTAAAAAATTAATTAATAATTCATAAATCAATCAGAATATGTTGTACAGCTTAGTAATGGTACTGATTATCATCGTATCTATCCTTTTAGTCCTAATAGTTTTGGTGCAGAACTCAAAAGGAGGAGGTTTAGCCTCTAATTTTATGGCATCAAATCAGATAATTGGTGTTAAGAGAACGACTGATTTTCTTGAAAAAGCAACATGGTCATTGGCTTTAGGTTTGCTTGCATTGTCTTTAATTGCTGGTATGACGGTTCCACGTGGTGGCAAAGTTGAGCAACGCTCAAAACTTGAGAATCAAGCACCAAATACTGAATCAGCTGGCGCACAAAATGCACCAACACAAGAACAGCCAGCTCCGGCTGCTCCTCAACAGTAAGATATTTAATTTATTACATATTAAAGGCTTGTCTATTTTGACAGGCCTTTTTTTCGTTTCGTATAAAAAATTAAAGACTTATACCAAATTTATTGACGCCTGTGGTTTTTCACAATAAAAAAAGGTTTATAAGATGCTCGTATATTAAGTTTTTTTTGTAATTTATCAACCAAAATAGATTTATGAGGTTGGAGTTATTTGAATCGGATCGATTGAATTTTGTTGAATTCAATACAACAGGTGATACTGAATTGTATCTTCGTTGTGATTCTGAGTCCAAATTTATGGACACTATTGCCTTTAACTTATTCTCAGAGTGCTTTGAGAATGCCAATAAACTATATGAATATTTTACCCCTACTCGTTATACCGTTCGTAATATTGTTGTTCTGTTAAATGAGTTGAATATAATAACAGCCAAATGGTCTGTTATTAAAACAAAACAAGATTTTATTGATCGTTTGTTGGTTCTTTATATGGGACGATTATTTTTATCAAAACTTGAAAGTGACGATCCGGAATTGAACCATTGGGAAGATGTTTTTGAAAACCTCAAAAAGATTACTCAAGAACTTACTACTATGGTAAGTATGTGTATTGAAGAGGAGCGTGTTCTTTGGGTTATAGGATATTAAAGAAGCACAATTTATTTCTCAATACAATAAATTAATTTTTTATTTTCTTCTTTTTATATTTGCAAAAAAAAATCATGACTTTAATTAAATCAATTTCAGGTATCAGAGGTACTATTGGCGGTAAGGTTGGCGAGGGCTTGAGCCCATTAGATATTGTTCGTTTTTCAGCTGCTTTTGGCACATGGCTTATACGACGTAATTCAAATAAATTGGCGTTACGAATAATCGTTGGCCGTGATGCACGCATTTCTGGTTCTATGTTTGTTGGCCTTGTTAATAATACCCTAGTTGGTCTTGGCTTTGAAATAATTGATTTAGGTTTAGCTACAACACCTACTGTTGAAATGGCTGTTCCTGCTGAAAAGGCTGTTGGAGGTATTATTCTAACTGCTAGCCATAATCCATGGCAATGGAATGCTTTGAAGCTATTAAATGAGAAAGGCGAATTCATTAATGCTATTGAAGGGGCCGAGGTTTTAAAGATTGCAGATACTGACGATTTTTCATTTGCTACTATTGATAAAATTGGAAAAATTGTAAACGATAACACTTGGCTTGATAAACATATTCAACAAATACTTGATCTTCCTTTAGTTGATACCAATGCAATTAAAATGGCATCATTTAAAGTGGCAATAGATGCTGTTAATTCTATTGGAGGCCCTGCAATAATAGCACTTTTGAAAGCATTAGGTGTAAAAGAGATTATTCCTTTGTATTGTGAGCCAACAGGGATTTTCCCTCATAATCCAGAACCATTACCCGAACATTTAACTGAAATTGCATCGGCGGTTGTGAAGCATGGGGCCAATTTAGGTTTTGTGGTTGATCCCGATGTTGATAGGTTAGCTATTGTTTGTGAAGATGGTACTATGTTTGGTGAAGAATATACTTTGGTTGCTGTTTCTGACTATATTCTCGAAAATATAAAAGGAAATACAGTTTCAAATTTGTCGTCAACACGCGCATTGATGGATGTTACCGAAAAATACGGTGGCACTTACTATGCGTCTGCAGTAGGAGAGGTGAATGTAGTAAAACAGATGAAAGATTGTAATGCTGTTATTGGTGGCGAAGGTAATGGTGGTATTATTTATCCTGAATTGCATTATGGTCGTGATGCTTTGGTAGGTGTAGCTTTGTTTCTCACACATTTGGCTAAGAAAGGATTAAGCTGTTCTGCTTTACGAAAAACATACCCAGCATACTTTATCTCAAAAAATAAAATTGAATTGAAACCGGATACTAATGTGGATGCAATTTTAATGAGTGTTCAAGAGCTGTTTAGAAATGAAAAATTAAATACGTCAGATGGTGTGCGTATAGATTTTGTTCAAGCAAAAGAATGGGTACATCTTCGGAAATCGAATACCGAACCAATTATTCGAATATATGCAGAAAGTTCTAGTGCTGTATCTGCTGATAATCTTGCAAAACGAATAATGGAAGTGATACAATCAATGGCTTAATGATTGGTGTTGAGAAATGAATGATTCGTTTCTGTATTAAGAGTTATAAAACACGCCACTTAATCAGTTACTGAATTATGTTTGCTATCAATATACTTCAGGACAACAGTCTGAATACTTCTATTTTGAATTTTTGTGATGGTAATTTCATATCCCTCGGTAAATATTATTTCTCCTTGTTTTGGAATATGTCCTGTACTGTTAAAAATTAATCCTGATAATGTTTGGTAATTATCGTTAAGTTCAAAAGGATGTTGTATATGATCGTTAATGTTTGATAATGGCTGTGTTGCTTGAACAATATAGCTGCCATCATCTTTTGCAATTACTAAAGGGATTTCGTTGTCATCCTCATCTTGAATTTCACCAACAAGTTCCTCTAACACATCTTCAAGGGTTATAATACCCGCAGTACCACCAAATTCATCAACCACTACTGCCATGTGCACATGTTTGCTTTGAAATTGCTTAAGCAAATCACTTATGGGTTGCGTTTCAACAAAATACAGTGGCGGGTGTTGAAGTTCTGCTATCGAATAGTTGAGTTTTTGATAGTGCATTTTTAAAAGTTCTTTTACATGCACAATTCCAGTAATATTGTCTATTGAGTTGTGATATACAGGTACACGAGAATATCCATTTTCTACAACTTGTTCAATTAATTCATCGGGAGGAGTATCAACATCTATGGCAAATATTTGCTGCCTAGGTATCATGATTTGTTTTGCCGTTAAATCATTAAATTCAAAAGCATTTTTAATAATTTTATAATCCGCTTCTTCTATAGCACCGCCATCTTTGCTTTGCTCAACTAAAATGCGTAGCTCATCGGATGAATGTATATCGTGTTCGCCTATGGGCTGAATGCCAATCATTTTAAGAAGAAAATTTGAGATGGAGTTCATTAGCCAAATGAATGGTTTGAATATATAGAAGAATACTTTTAGAGGAATTGAAATAACATAGGTCGTTTGTTCTGCTTTTCTTATGGCAATTGATTTTGGGGCGAGTTCACCCAATACAATATGTAAGGTGGTAATGAGAATAAATGCTATAGGTAATGCTATTTTATGAGTGGTTTCAGCATCTAATTCAATATGAAATGCTGCAAGACTATTGGTAATTATAGATGACACTACGGGTTCTCCAATCCAACCAAGACCTAAACTTGCTAAGGTAATACCTAATTGTGTTGCCGATAAATAGGTGTCGAGATTATCAACTATACTTCGAGCGGTCTTTGCTATGCGGCTTCCTTGTTGTATTTTAATTTCAATTTGAGAGTAACGAACTTTTACAATAGCAAATTCTGCAGCTACAAAAAAGCCGTTAAGTAATACAAGAAATAAAGTGATGAGTATATCAGCAATCATATTTAAAGGATTATTATCTTTTGTTTACTTAATGTAATTGGTTTTGTTAATATAATCAATACTGATTTTGATACTTTCAATTGACGCGTGGTTTAGACATTTATCTTGCTCAACAAAGAAATATTTCATTCCCGCTAGTTTCTTATTTTCAAAAATGGGTTTAAAATCAATTGTGCCATTACCTACTTCAGTAAAGTTTCTATCTGCGCTATTGTCCATGTCTTTTACATGAAAAAGTTCAAAACGATCGGGATATTTCTGAAAAAGATCAACCGGATTACTTCCTGATTTTATTACCCAATAGAGATCCATTTCATAGCACACTAAGTTATTATCAGTATTCATTAACATGATATCGTAAGGAATTTGCTCCTCAATTTTTTCGAGCTCAAATGCGTGGTTATGGTATGCCAATTTTAATCCATTTTGTTTGGCAATATCTCCTATGGTATTTAAATTGTTGCTGAGTTTGCGGTAATCGTCAATGGTTTTTCTTTCCTCTTCTTTTAAATAGGGTATTACCATATATTTTATTCCAGCCTCGGCATGTGCATCAATAGCTTGTTTGGCTTCGCTTAGTTCTATCATAGCGTGACTACTGATGAGTTCCATTCCAAAATCAGAAATTATTTTTTTTATTTCACTAGGCTTTTTTTCATAGAATGTACCTTGTTTATACCCTGCTAATTCAATCCATGTGTAGCCCATAACAGCAACTTTGCTGAGGGTGCCCATGAAGTCATCTTTCATAGCATCGCGCAGAGTGTATAATTGTAAACCTATTTTTTTAGGTTTTGATTTCTCTGCTGCAATGAGTGATGAGGAAAATAATACCGCCGCTGTTCCCAAACTTGTTTTTAGTATGAAATCTCTTCTTTTCATTTAAATAACATTATTATCAAATTGATATTTTCTTGTTTGTGTAAGCTCTTACATTGCTGAGTTTACTGTTATATTTGTTCAAATATAGCAAATATCAATGATTGTATCTCTTTTTTTACATACATGGCAGAAAAAATAAGTAATTTTGTCTCAAAATACGGTCTATGAATACCTATTTCATGAGAGAATTAGCTCAAATGGCTAATGCCAAATTAAAAGGAAGAGATGATCTTCAAGTGCAACATTTACTGTATGATAGTCGTAATGTTTTTTCTCCAGTTGATTCTCTTTTTATTGCTATTGCGGGTGATCGACAGGATGGTCATCAATTTATTGACATCCTTTATCAGAGAGGAGTACGCTGCTTTTTAATATCAAAATGGCAAGATTCATTTGATAATATGAAGGATGCTTCTTTTTTAATATGCAAAAATGCTATAATAGCTCTTCATGAAATTGCGACACACCATCGTAAACGCTTTAATTATCCTGTAGTTGCTATTACGGGAAGTAACGGAAAAACAGTAGTTAAAGAATGGATATTTCAATCTCTTAATGGCATTTCACGTATTGTTAGAAGCCCTAAAAGTTATAATTCTCAGATTGGAGTGCCGCTTTCTGTTTGGCAAATGAATGAAAATTATGATGTAGCGGTTTTTGAAGCAGGTATTAGCCACGTTAATGAAATGCATAAACTCGAATCAATAATTCGGCCTGAAATTGGAATATTCACTAACATAGGTGATGCGCATCAAGAGCATTTTAATTCGCTTGAGCAAAAGGTTCAAGAGAAGTTATTGCTTTTTAAAAATGTTGAAAAACTTGTTTTTTGCAATGACCATCACCTTATTAGGGATGCTGTTAATAGGCAAACTGAGGTTAAAACCTTTACCTGGGCACAACATACGAATGCAGATGTTGTTGTTTTGTCTGTTAATCGTTTACCTGAACAAACTCATATAAGCTATTTATATCATAATCTTTCGAGTGATTTTACCATTCCATTTTCTGATTTAGCATCTTTTGAAAATGCAATGCATGTACTTTGTTTATTACTTTTACTAGATGTTCCACGTAGCGTAATTAGTGAACGATTACGGCAGCTTAGTTCTGTAGGTATGCGTTTGGAAATGAAGACGGGGATTAATAATTGCACTATTATAAATGATAGCTACAATTCAGATTTAGGCTCACTGTCAATTGCTCTCGACTTTCTTGCGCAACAAAATCAGCATAAAAAGCGAAGCATTATTTTGTCTGATTTATTACAAACGGGACGTGATGAAGCAGCACTGTATAATGATGTTTCAGAATTGCTTAAGCTGGGATGTGTAAATACAATATATGGAATTGGTACTGCATTAATGCGTAACAAAGATAAATTTAATATGGAAAAGTTTTTCTTTGTATCAACCGATGACTTTTTAAAACATATAGATAGAGAGCGATTTAGAAATGAATCCATTCTCATTAAAGGTGCTCGTAATTTTGAATTTGAACGCATCAGCAAAACTTTTGAAGAGAAACAGCATAGAACTGTTCTTGAAATTAATCTCAATGCAATTGTTTTTAATCTGAATTATTTTAGAACTTTACTTAAGCCTGAGACTAAAGTTTTGGTGATGGTGAAAGCTTTATCATACGGCTGTGGTACGTATGAGATATCGAATGTATTGCAACATCAGCGTGTAGATTATTTAGGGGTTGCTTTTACCGATGAGGGTATTGCTTTACGTCGGTCTGGAATTAATCTGCCTATATTGGTTATGAATCCGGAGTCAGGCACGTTTGATAATATGATTGACAATAATCTGGAGCCTGAAATTTTTGACTTATCGAATTTGTTGTTACTTGATAATGTGCTTCAACAAAAAAACAAAAAAAACTATCCCGTTCATTTGAAGTTTGATACTGGAATGCATCGTTTAGGATTTTCGAATGATGAGCTTTTAGTTTTACTTGATCATCTTACCACTTTAAAAACGATTAAAGTTTGCTCTGTTTTTTCGCACCTAGCTGCGGCAGATGAATCGCAACATGATTCCTTTACGCTTTCTCAAATACAATTATTTGATGAAATGAGTAGCCGCTTAATAAGCAAATTAGGCTATTCTGTTATCCGTCATATTTGCAATTCATCGGGTACCGAGCGTTTTAAAGAAGCTCATTACGATATGGTACGTCTTGGTATTGGCTTGTATGGTATTAGTGCTTTGAATCAATTGAATGTTCAAAATATTAGTTCTTTAAAAAGTTATGTGGCTCAAATTCGAAATCTTGATCAGTCTGAAACCGTTGGATATGGCCGGAAAGGTCGCCTGAGTCGTCCAACTCGCATTGCTATTGTTCCGGTAGGATATGCTGATGGACTTGACCGTAGATTGAGTAACTGTAAAGGTTCTTTATTTGTGTCGGATATCCCAGCACCAATTGTTGGTAATATCTGTATGGATATGTGTATGATTGATATTACCGATATTCATGGTGTTGTTTTAGGAGATATGGTTGAAATATTTGGCATAAATCAATCAGTAACGAATCTAGCCGATACCCTAGAAACCATCCCTTACGAAATACTTACAGGTATTTCGCAACGCGTCAAACGAGTTTATTTTCATGAATAATCGCTCATCACTATTCATTAATCCTCTGATCCATCATCCCACCAAACCCCATTGGTTGTTAGTGTAACAGGTAAATTGGCTCCATTCGCACTAATTTCACTTTGTGGATAAGGGAAGCGTCTGATTTGTCCGAGTGGATTATTCATCGTAGGTATACCTGTTCTTCTCCAGTCTGCAAATGCCTCAACAGATTGATAAGGAAATAAAGCAATGTATTTTTGTGTAATAATTAAATTCAAATTCATATCACTCGGTTCTTTCTTTAATACCTTATTATAGAAGTCCGGTGTAGTAAACGGATTTGCTTTGATATTATACATTGCAAGGGCAGTATCAACTGCCAATTGGTAACAATAGTTTGCCATGTTGCTATTGCCAATACGCAGATAACATTCTGCTTCAATAAACTTAAGTTCAGCAAAGGTAAGCATAGGAAGCGGGGCATTAGGATAAATAATATTATCAGATGTTTTTGAATAGATAGTTCCCGTATTGTCTTCTTGTGCTGTGCCATTGGGAGCCGCTTTTATTCCAGTATAAAAAATACTGAGTCTTGGATCGGTATTCACATTTAAAATATCATACATCGTTTTACTCAGCGAGAAACGCCCCAGCTCAATGCGCTCACGATACCATGGATTTTGGTGGTCAGGATCATCCGTGCCACTCCATTTTGTAAATGTTAAATTGTCATCGCTACTACCAAAAGCCTTGGCCATACAGGCTATTGCATTATTAGCTGAGCCAAGTGCATCTCTGTTACTAAGGTGGTTGTATAGTTTTGCTTTTAATGACCAAGCTGCTTTTATCCATTTGTCAGTATTACCATTGTATAAAAGATCTTCGTTACTTGGTTGTTCAATAGATTCGCGATCGAGGTTAATGATTGCCTGATCTAGCATAATTTGTAATGAGGCATAGATAGATTCTTGAGAATCAAATTTTGGAGCGCGAATTTCTGCGCTCTTGAAGGCTTCAGAATATGGTACTCGGCCCCATATATCGCTTGCTGTTGACATGGAGTAGGCCATGAGCACTTGCGCAATGCCCACATACTTCCAGCTACCAGCCTCGGTGCCACCATCTGATCCTTTCTTTATGATGATGTTCAAATCATTCATTACTCCAGCATATAATTGCAACCAAGCATTTTCAGATAATGATGCGTTTATACTACTGCGTCTATCAGCATCGCGCATGCCAAGGTAGGTGCCTGCTTGTTGCTCAGCGAAGATACTGCAATACCATGCTATGTCTGAGGCATTCATATAAATTGGAACTCCTGAAGTTACGGTTGGAATTAATAAACGAATGGGTACATCGCTCGGGTTGTTAGGATCGTTATCAAATTCATTCAGCTTTTCTTTACTACACGATGCCATTAGTATCAGAATAACTGAAGCAGTATATATAATAAACTTTTTCATGTTTATAGTTTTTTGATGTGTTTTCATTACATTATTAATTAGAAGGTAACTTTTAATCCAGCTCCTACAGAACGAGCATTTGGCAAGGATACAAATTCAAATCCGCCCATTCCGTTTCCGCTTGACGTGCTCGATTCAGGATCAAAGTTCGGATACTTGGTGTATAACCATAAATTCCTTCCAGTAAGATAAAAGCGTGCCGTTTTAATTCTCTTGTTATTCATCCATTTCTCTGGAAGATCATATCCAATAGTTACTTCACGTAAACGAATATAGCTTGTTTTGTATATGTCAGCTTCGGTTATATTCCAAAGTACTTCATCATATAAAACCTTGTTTTTCTTTATCTCTATATCATTTGCACCATCAACTACTAAATTTCCATTTGCGTCTTGATATCCTTTTACTCCATCATAAACATAGGCAGCTTCGCGGTCTTCTGTTTCTTTACTCATTCCATAGGCATTGAGCAAGGCATTTAAACCACTATGCATATAGCCGCCTTTCTTCCAATCAAACATAAATCCAAAACTCAAACGTTTAAAGGTAAAATTGTTATTAATGCCTAATTGAAAGTCGGGGTCAACCTTTGCTAGTACTTTACTTGGACCAAACAGTGGCATTCCATAACGATCATTGGCACTTCCATTAATCATTTCTCTGCTATCAACCACAATATTCCCGTCGGCATCCCTAACAAATGAAGTTCCAACAATGACTGGATAGGATTGCCCCTCATATGCAAATGTACCTACACTAGTGAAATTTGCATCACCAACAGCAATACGCTCTATGCCATCAGCTAAGTCTCTAACGATATTATTGTACGTGCTAAAATTAAACTGTAATTCCCACACAAATTTCTCTTTCTTATTTATTGGTTTTGTAGTTAACATCACTTCATGACCCATGGTTTGTACTGAACCTGCATTTCGGTATTCGCGAGAATTTCCTGTTGATGCAGCGGTAGGTACTTCATATATTTGACCATCTGATCTTGTTTGATAAAAGGTGTAATCGATGCTTGCTAATTCTTTTAAGAATTTCAATTCCATCCCCAGTTCAATTGTTTTACTATTAATAGGGGTAAGTTCATTATTATATAAGACATCACTAAATGAGAATGCATTTATTCCATTATAAGGAAAGTTATAAACTGATGAAACGCCACTATTGCCGTGTGCCGCTGGTTTAGCTTTGATTTTAGTAGAGTAAGGATCTCCCGTTTGACCACATTGTGCATACGATAATCGTACCTTACCATAGGGCAGTACCTTATTTTTCTTTAATCGATTAATGTTTGTAAAGATAAAACCAGTTGAAACACTTGGATAAAAGAATGCACGGTTATCTTCTGGCATATTCGATACAATATCATATCGTCCCGTTGGGGTTAAATAAAATAAGCCTTTATAGTCTAAAGTAATGGTAGTAAAATAGGCATTACCAATGTTTCTTCTAGGTTCTAAGCTATACCCTGATCGGGTTGCTGTTACCGCTACATTATCATATCCAGGCACTAAAATTTCTTTTCCACTCACCTCTGTAAGTGACATTTGATTTACAATATATTCATTTCCTAATACCACATCCAATTTAAAATTGTCGTTTAGCTTTTTATTTACGGTTAACAATAAAGTACTATTAAAACCACGGTAATAAATGGATAGATCATCAATACTACCGCCACTTGGTTTTTTTGTTCCAAATTCTGGATAAGCTCTTCCCGTACCTGAACCAAAACTTACTACTTCTTTATTTCGTGTGTTGAAGTTGTCAATACCTACCCGATAAGTCAAATTTACGCCATCAAATGGGTTGTAATCAAAATTCATATTCCCGAAAAATCGTTCTGTCTCTTCGTAATATTTATTGTTTTCAATTGCCCAATAAGGGTTATCCATCAATCTACGATAGTGTCTTTGTATATACGGATTATTTTGATCGGCGTAAGGAGTATTTGTTAAATCGTAATTACGTGGCGCTGAATATAGCGTAAATAATGGGTTTGCTGTATTATTGCCCGAGGGTACTTTGTCAATTCGCTGGCTGGAATAGTTTGCTGCTACCCCTGTTTTAAAACGTTTACTTAGGTTAAACGTGCCGTTAAACTTGGCAGTGTACTTTTCCATTCCAGTACTTGGTATGATACCTTCCTGTTTAACCTGTCCGAAACCTAGGCTATAATTGCCAAATAGACCGGCTGTTGAGATATCTAACGAATTTTTATATGTATGACCTATCTGAAAAAAGTTTTCCATATTATCATATACATCGGGTGTTTGGCTAGCACTCGCATTTTGAGGGAAATCATAAATCCCATGTGAAGCAGTATCGGCAAATTCTAGTTGCGATTGATAGGGTTGTAGTGAATCAATCCGTGGTCCCCAGGAATAAGGTGAATAGAGCTTTAATTGCCCATCTTCCCCTTGTGCATAAGTGCTTTGTAGGTTTGGTAAGCGAGATACTTGCTCAAGTGAAAAGCCTGTATTATAAGTAACAGTAGTCTTAATGCCTTCTTTGGCTCCTGATGTTTTACCACTTTTGGTTGTAATAACAATTACCCCATTTGATGCTCGTAATCCATAAAGAGCGGCAGCAGTAGGCCCTTTTAGAATGTTCACCGTTTCAATATCATCTGGGTTTATATCTAACATACGATTTGATAAATCGGTGCTTCCTCCTTTGGTTGATCCCGATTCTATAGGCATTCCATCAATTACTACCAAAGGAGAATTTGTTAAAGAAATGGAATTGGATCCGCGAATAGTAATCTGCGATGATGCCCCTGGCATACCACTAGACTGCATTACATTTAAACCGGCCACTTTGCCTTGTAATGCTTTGCTTAAATCTTGTTGACTCGATGCGGTGATTTTTTCTGAACTTAATTCCTGAGTTGCATAGGACAAGGCTTTTTTCTCGCGCTTAATACCCATGGCTGTTACAACTACTTCCTCTATCTTCTGAGATTCGGGTGACATTGTTATATTGATGTTGGTCTTATTACCCACATGTAGCTCCTGGATTTCCATACCAATAAAACTGAATTCCAGAATGTCGTTTACTGATGCCTCAATGCTATAGTTACCATCATAATCAGTTACCACTCCTTTTGTTGTCCCTTTAATTACAACTGCTACACCGGGAAGGGTGCTTTTATCTTCAAAACTTGTTACAACCCCTGTAATGGTTATTACCTGAGAATAAACGGCAGATGTTCCTCCAATTAAGAGGATTAAGATGTATAAATATTTTTTCATTTGTGAATATTGTTGTTCGTGTTTTCTATACTATTCAAAACACCTTGCTTTGCAAAATGTAAATAGACATCAATAAAAATAAGGCATTTTTGCGAATAAACATTAAGCATTTATTAAAAAACCACAAATAGCAGTAAATCAATGCTTAGAAACTCTGTTATTGACTTATTAAAAACGATGATTAAATTATTAAGCTATCATGTAAAAAACAAATATCTTTACAACAAATATTCGAACATTGGAAAGTAAAATCAAGTTAATCAGAGAGCTATATGCTCAATGGGCAGGAGAAGAAGCAATTAATGTTGCCGCTTTACCTCCTTCAGGTTCCTATCGTGAATATTATAGGATTACAGGAAGGAGCAAGAACGCAATGGGCGTTTTTAATGCAGACATCAAAGAAAATAAAGCCTTTCTATCATACTCTCAGCATTTTCTTAGACAAGGCCTTTTGGTTCCACAAATTTATGCTGAGGATAAAGTAGGAGAGATATACCTAATAGAAGATTTAGGAGATATTACATTACACAACCGCCTTCAAGAGATTTGGACAGATCAGTTTCCCGATGAAGCATATAATCTATATAAAACAACACTAACCCAACTTCTGAAAATTCAATTAGAGGGAGGTAAGGATTTAGATTATTCGGTGGCCTATCCTCGGGCGGCTTTTGACCGTCAGAGCATGATGTGGGATTTAAATTATTTTAAATATCAGTTTTTAAAAATTGTGAAGGCTCCGTTTGAAGAAGAGGCTCTCGAAAATGATTTCAACAAACTTATAGAATACTTACTTACCGCGGATTGTAGTCATTTTTTATTTCGCGATTTTCAGTCGCGGAATATAATGATCTCAAAGGAAAAGATTTATTTTATCGATTATCAAGGCGGACGTAAAGGCGCTTTACATTATGATGTGGCTTCTTTATTATATGAAGCTAAAACACATTTACCTCAAGAGGTGCGTGAAGAATTACTCGAATTTTATATCTCAGAATTAAAAACACACATTGCAATTGATGAGATTGAATTTCGAAATATGTTTTATGCTTATGCCTTAATTCGTACATTGCAAGCTATGGGGGCTTATGGTTTTAGGGGATTGGTTGAACGCAAAACACTCTTCATTCAAAGTATTCCGCCAGCTATTCGAAATTTGAACGAAATTCTTGAGAAGCTAAAAATAAAAGAACAAATTCCTTCATTGGTTAAAACACTTTATGGAATGATGCAGGCCGATGGCTTGCGTGAAATTCTTCGTAATGATGCCGGATTGACCATTATTGTTAATAGTTTTTCATTTAAGCGAGGTTTGCCCTATGACATAAACGGCAATGGTGGCGGTTTTGTTTTTGACTGCCGTTTGATTCACAATCCCGGTCGTTTTGAACAGTATAAAAAACGTACTGGAATGGATTCGGAAGTAATAGCGTTCTTTGCCACTCAAGCTGCTGATGAGGTTAAAGCTTTTGGGGATTCTATTAAACAAGTCATATCACAGGCCATTGTTACATACAAAAAACGAGGTTATACTAATCTTATGATTAATTTTGGATGTACTGGAGGTCAACATCGATCAGTATTTTTTGCTGAAATGATGGCAGAATATATTAAATCAAATTTTGAGGTTAATGTTGTTAAGAAGCATCTTGAATTAAATAAATAATTCAGGTACGTTTATAAAAGGCTTTACTAATAGATAAGAATAGACGAAAATATGTTAAAAATAGGCATTACAGGAGGTATCGGAAGTGGTAAGTCAATGGTATGCCGTATATTTTCAATCTTAGGCGTGCCCATTTTTGAAGCTGATAAAGTGGCTCGTGAGTTGATGAATGATAATCAGGAACTCATTGATAAAATAGCAAATACCTTTGGTTCTGATTATATTTTTCAGGCTAAACCCGATAGGCATAAAATTGCATCACTCGTTTTTAATAATAGGGAGGCTTTAACAAAATTAAATAACTTGATACATCCCATGGTTGCTTTATCATTTGCTCAATGGCTTGATGCAAATTCTAATAAACCTTATATTATTAAAGAAGCAGCAATATTAATTGAAACAGGTTTGTACAAAGAACTTGATAAAACCGTTCTCGTTTATACGCCCGATGAGCTTCGTATTCAAAGAGTAATGGATCGTGATCGTATAAGTAGTGAAATGGTTATTGAGCGAATGAATAATCAAATGCCCGAAGATGAAAAAGGAAAATATGCTAATGAATTTATTTATAACGATGGTCAACAAATGCTATTACCGCAAGTGCTCGCATTGGATTCGAAATGGAGAGAGGGGTAATTGTTAGATAAATTTCATATTCAAAAAATGTTTTTTTTAAATGTAGAAATAGTATAATCGAACGTATAGAAAAATGGCAAAATTTGTTAAATGGATAGGAGGAGGGCTAGGTTGGGCTTTTGGTGGACCAATTGGAGGCCTATTAGGTTTTATTTTCGGATCGTTTATTGATGGTAGTACGGAAGTAAAGGCCATTGGACGTACAACACAAGGTGATTATGCTTTAAGTTTATTGGTGCTTGTTGCTGCGGTAATGAAGGCGGATGGGAAAATATTACGTTCGGAACTTGATTTTGTTAAAGCAAATTTCATTCGAATTTTTGGACCTGCATCGGCAAATGAAGCGCTGAGAATGTTACGCGATTTATTAGATCAAGATATTCCTTTAAATGATGTGTGTAATCAAATAAACGGACAGCTTGATTATGCCGCGAAACTGCAGATTACACATTTCTTATTTGGAATATGCCAAGCTGATGGACATATTCATGCAAAAGAATTAGGACTTACCGAATTTATTGCAAGAGCTATTGGTTTAAGTGAAGAAGATTTAAAGAGTGTACGTTCAATGTACGTGAAATCAACGAATGAGTATTATAAAACTTTGGGTGTTGAGAAATCATCTACCGATGAAGAAATTAAGAAAGCATATCGTGCCATGGCCGTAAAATGCCATCCTGATAAGGTATCCTATTTAGGTGAAGAAGTAAAGAAAGAAGCTGAACGCAATTTCAAAAGAATTAATGAGGCATACGAAAAAATTAAAAAGGAGCGAGGTTTAAAGTGAGCGCATACACTGAAAGATGCTTTCTGATTTTACATTCTGTTTTATAGTTCTAATAATTAAGTATTGATTTGGCATAATGTTTTAGCTCTTAAATGTAAACTTTTTTTAATAAAAATAAATCTCTTTTATATTTAATGAATGTGGCGCCACAGCCACTTAATAGGTATTTTAGTATGAAATTTGTCTTTGGTGTATCTTTATGCGAAATCAAATAACGTATATATCAAAAAAAAAGAGCGCCCATTAAACCAGAGCGCTCTTTCAATATTTTAATGTGATAATTATTTCACTATTTCGAGCAATTCAACTTCAAAAATTAAAACAGCATTTGGTTGAATATTGCTTCCTTGTGGTGGGTTAGCACCATAAGCTAAGTCAGACGGAATGAATAATTCCCATTTTGAACCCATTGGCATGTTTTGTAAAGCATCGGTCCAACCTTTAATTACGCCATCAAGAGGAAATTCAACTGGCTCACCACGACGAATAGAACTATCAAAAACAGTACCATCAGTTAGTTTACCTTCATAATGAACTTTCACTTTATCGCTACCAATTGGTTTTGCACCAGTACCCATGGTTATAACGCGATATTGTACACCGCTAGGCAATACTTGAATGCCTTCTTTCTTTGCATTATCTGCAAGGAATTTCTGACCAACAGCAATGTTTTCACCTGCTGCTTTTTCTTGAACACCCTTTACATAAGTATCTAGAAAAGCCATTGATGCAGTTTGATCAATTTTAACGCCTTCATTTTTGTATACAGCATCCATTGCAGCAGCAAAAATGGCAGGATCTATTTCTTTGAATGTTTGTTTAAAGCTGTTAGCAGCCCAAACACCGAGGCAATAGCTTACAGAATCTTTACTAGTTTTTAAATCCACCTTTTTAGGTTGGCTTTTACATGATGAAAATGTGAGCGTACAGCAGCACATTAATGCAAGAAAATGTCTGAATTTCATATTATTAGTTTAATTAATTATTAGGCGGTAAAGAAATAAAAAAAAAGCCAAATGCCAAAGTATTTTTGTGAAATAATTAGACATTTAGATGTTTAAATGATAGGCGTTTAAGAAAAACGAGAAAGAGCCTTCATTTTCAATAATAAAAAGAGGAAAGGCCAATCATATAAAAGCCAATACAATACTCCATCCTAATCCCAAACTCATTCCGTCGTATCGGATCATTCATCACTCCACCGAGGAGGATTACTAAAAAGAAGCATCCCCCGTTAATAGTAGCAATGGCTGAAATTCAAAGCTTTTAAATTTAGGACGAAGATTCTCTGTATCGTAAAATTTATGAATATTCACTTGTTTTTTCTGGCTTGAAACTACATCAAGTGGAGCATTTCCATAACGACCACCTTTAAGAATTACTAAACGACCATGCACGCCTTTTAAAATTAATTCTAAAGCTAAATTACCAAAGGCCATTGGTACAATACTATCAATGGTATCCGGATCGCCACCTCTAACTAAATACCCTAGCTTCTGAGTAATAATATTAATTCGTTTCCCTTTATTGTATTTAGGAGCCGTTTCCATAATTAATGAGGAGATTTCATCACTAATGCTTATCGATTTATTAGCTACATTAGGTGCAGCAAAAGCAGTGTTTTCACGCCCCTCATACATTGCTCCCTCTGATACCAAAAGAATTGAATAACGACTCGGATTCTTCATTCGGTCGTCAATCAACAAACGTGTTAACTGATCGGTATTAAAAAGATATTCAGGGATAACACAACGATCAGCAGCACCCGCCAAAGTAGGCAACATGGCTGTAAAACCTGAATCACGACCAAATACTTCAATAACAAGAAAACGCTCATGTGAACCAGCAGATGTACGAATAAGATTAGCCATGTGTATGGTTCTGGTAACACAAGTGCTATAGCCTATACAATAATCTGTGCCAGGTACATCATTATCCATGGTTTTAGGAATTCCTACTATTTTTATGCCATTTTTATATAATTGCACCGCAAATTTGAGGGTATCATCACCACCAATAGGAATAAGATAATCAATATTTAAAAATTCAATATTTTTTAAAACTTCCTCGGTAAGATCATTTACTGCTTTATTATACTTCAATTGCAAATGATCTGGCACTTCATCTAATGGCATTGAGGATGGATTTGTTCGTGAGGTATGCAAGAATGTACCCCCAGTACGACCTGCTCTATTTACAATCTCTCGCGTTAATGTCATGTAATTGTCAGAATTATCGGCATGTTTATCACGCACCAAATCAACCAAGCCAGACCAGCCACGACGAATACCAACCACATCGTAACCTTCCTCAATGGCTCGTATAGTGATTGCTCTAATAGCAGGATTCAAACCAGGCACATCACCACCTCCGGTTAATATGCCTATTACACCTTTTGTCATGTTTTAATAGATTTTAAATTATTAAACAAAATACAAAAGAATATCTATTGTATTTTGTATTTAAATATACAAAAAAAACAGATTAGAGAATACATTATGTATGCGCTAATCTGTTTAATATGTATATTGAATCATTTTGAAAGAATTGAATTTCAAACAAATTCAATTTTAAGATTTATGATTAATTCATTGGCTCTCTGCTATATTATTTACGAAAAATGATTTCCTTACGATCGGGTCCAACAGAAATAACGGTAATTGGAACGGAAAGATAGTTCTCGATGAATGCTATATATTTAAAAATTTCACCAGGCAATTCCTCAATTTCAGTAATTTTTGAAATGTCACGCTTCCATCCTTTAAACTCCTTATAAACAGGCTCAATCTCAGCTGCAATATCAAAAGGTATTTCAGTTGTGTCCTTATCATTTACTTTATAATGTGTGCAAAGCAAGAGGCTATCAAAATCAGATAACACGTCAATTTTTGTCATGATCAACTCAGTCACTCCATTAATCATTATGGAATACTTAAGAGCTACTAAATCAAGCCATCCGCAGCGTCTTGCACGACCAGTGGTAGAGCCATATTCACGACCAATTTCGCGCATTTTTTCGCCAATC
This sequence comes from Bacteroidales bacterium, assembly GCA_038248505.1. GTDB lineage: Bacteria > Bacteroidota > Bacteroidia > Bacteroidales > JBBRXJ01 > JBBRXJ01. The sequence goes on along the minus strand of JBBRXJ010000058.1, from coordinate 739 downwards.
GGATTATCGAGTTCTGTAGGAAATGGGCCACTACCAACGCGGGTACAGTAGGCTTTAAAAATACCAAACACCCTCCCAATTTTGTTTGGCCCAATACCCAAGCCAGTACAAGCACCAGCACATACCGTACTCGATGATGTAACATAGGGATATGATCCAAAATCAATATCAAGCATGGTTCCTTGAGCGCCTTCTGCTAATATAGCTTTATTTGAATTAAGATAATCGTTTAGCAAATATTCACTATCAACTAACTTAAACCTCTTAATACACTCAATACCATCAAACCACCCTTTTTCAAAATCCGCCATATTATATTCAAAAGAATATTGACAAAGTACTTGTTTATGTTTCTCAACAAGCGTTTGATAGCGTTTCATAAAATCACTTTCCATGGTATCACCCACACGCAAACCATTACGACCGGTCTTATCCATGTACGCAGGACCTATGCCTTTTAAGGTGGATCCAATTTTGGTTTTCCCTTTTGCCGCTTCTGATGCAGCATCCAAAACCCTATGTGTGGGGGCAATTAAATGTGCTTTTTTTGAAATGAAAAGGTTTTTTAGGCAATCAACCCCCATCTTTTCTAAGGAGTCTATTTCCTTTTTAAATATAATAGGGTATGACACTTTCCTAGATTCCAAGTATTCCAGCTCATTAAAAGCATCTAACTTATCTAAATCTGTCGTACCTCTAATAAAAGCAATTAGACTTTGGGCCATGCTGAGTTTAATCC
>JBBRXJ010000057.1:0-23547 GCA_038248505.1 Bacteroidales bacterium | reverse complement strand
TCTATGCAAATTGTTTGAATAACGAAGGGATAAAACGGTCAACGTATTTCAGGCATGAACATATGACCCTCATTCTCCCCCCCCATCAACAATCAACAATCAGCACATCAATAATCAGCTCCGCCGCGGCGGATCAATCATCAATCAATCATCAATCAATCATCAAATTATTAACCGCCACCACCATCTGCCCAACCGCCAATCCCCCATCATTCGTCGGAATCTTTGTATGTGAATATACAGTCAATCCTTTTTTACGAAGCATTTCCTCCGATTTTTCAAGCAAATATGCATTTTGAAAAACCCCACCGCTGAGAACAATATCCGAAATATTCTCGCCTTTACTAATGTTGATGCATGTATCAACAATCACGTTTACCATAGTATTATGAAATCGTGCTGAAACGATGGACGCATCCACATTCCCCGCTTCCTCAAACATCCTTTTATACATGGGTTGCAATGAAATGATACCGTTATTGAATTCATATTCGTAATTGCCTTTTTCATTTTTATCAATGGCGGCTTCCAAGCGCATCGGTGCTTCCGCATGAAAACTCGATTCTTTGCAGACACCAATGATGGCTGCAGCCGCATCAAAATAACGACCTCCTCCAGATGATAACGGACAATTTATTTTCTTGTCAATGGCTGTTATAATCAAAGGAATGTCATTGGTTCGATGCTCAGGTACAAAATCAAATCGATTCAGTGTTTCACCATAAATCATATACATAAGCGACAATGCCGTTCGCCATGGTTGGTCGCTAACCTTGTCACCACCAGGCAATGGGATATATTCTAAATGTACAACACGTTTGTAATTAGAATAATCACATACCAAAAACTCGCCTCCCCAAATATTTCCATCATCACCCAATCCTGTACCATCAAAACATACAGCGATAACTTTATTTTGTATAGCATGCTCTGCCATACACGATGCCGCATGTGCATGATGATGTTGAACTTGAATGATTGGTAAGCCACTTGCCTGTGCATAACGCGATGAAAGGTAGTTGGGATGAAGGTCACATGCTATTATGCTGGGCGTAAAACGAAAAATATTTTTAAATGCATTAATGCTTTCTTCATAAAAATTTAGCGTTGCTGGGTTTTTAAGGTCACCAATGTGCTGGCTTAACAATATTTGATTGCCTTTTCCAATGGCAAAGCAATTACTGAGTTCGGAGCCGGTTGCTAAAATGCCCTCTACATTATAAGGAGTACGAATAGGCGAGGGGACATACCCGCGTGAACGCCTTATAAATCTAGCTTTTTCATTAACAACCTGAATAACCGAATCATCGCATCTATTTACAATATTACGGTTATAGCTTACTATGGAATCTGTAATTGCAGTAAGTTTATTGATTGCCTCATCATTACGTATAATGATTGGCTCATCTGAAATATTGCCACTGGTAAATGTTAAAACATCTTGCTCAATGTTTTCAAAAAGCATATGATGAAATGGCATGGATGGCAACATTGCGCCTAGTGTTTTGAATCCGAGGCAAACATCGTAGGCTAATTCTTTTCTGCTCTTTAATAGCACTATGGGTCTTTGCCACGATTGTATTAATTGTTCTTCGTATTCTGTAGTTACTGCGTATTTTCTAAGACTTTCAATGTTGCGAAACATTACTGCAAATGGGTTTCCATCTCGCTGTTTTTTGCTGCGTAGTGCTTTAACGGCTTTCTGATTTAGAGCATCACATACTAAGTGAAAGCCTCCTGTGCCTTTTATTGCAATACTTTTTCCCTCATTAAGTTGTACTTGTATATTTTGTAGTATTTTAATGATATCATTGTTTGTTTGTTTGCTGTCTTTCATTTCATATACCGGACCACAATCATTGCAAGCAACTGGTTGTGCATGAAATCTTCGGTCTGAAATATTTTCGTATTCACTTTTGCATTTTGGACACATATCAAATTCCACCATGCTTGTATTTGCCCGATCATAAGGCAACGAATGGATGATGCTGAAACGTGGTCCACAATTAGTACAATTGATAAGTGGATAATGTATACGATGTTTCTGATGCTTTAAGTCCGCTATACATTCGCTACATACCGCAATATCGGGGCTAACGAGTGTTATATTCGTTGAACTACTGCTGCTTTTTAGTATTGTGAATTCGTGCATTCGTTCTGCATCAATTGGCATTGTTTCAATTGATGCAATAATGGCAGCCGCTGGAGCATTTGATTTCAATTCCCCATTGAAATTGTTTATGTCTTTTTCTTCCCCTTGAATGATTATCCGAACAAATTCATTATTATTTTCAACGGTTCCTGATACATTGTGTTTTAACGCTTGACGATAGATAAATGGCCTAAATCCAATACCCTGAACCAATCCACGAATGATCAACTGATATGTTTTTGGATTAGAATTCATTTGATCGTTTAGTGATTGAGGAGTTCAAAAGCCGAAGATGAATATCACCAATATCGCGTATTGCACCCGAACCAATTTCAACCATATTCTCTACTCGGGGAAAATGGGTTTCAGATTCTTGCCTAGAGTTCTTGCATGCTTGTTTTGCATTATCTATTACATGTAAGAACTTATCCCATTTAATATAATCTAAAACACCGAATAACTCTCTAGCGCTCCAATATTCCTGACCAATTTCATTGATATGCTTAATTTTTTCAAGTATAGTATTGTTTTCCATATTCTTTTTTTTTACAATTTAATGAAAATTTGCCAACATATATAGGTGTCTTTCTTTACTCGCACAAAGTTTTGGAACATATTCTGCAAATGTATTAATGACTTTATAAGCTTCCACCCTTTTTTATTTGCGATAGCCACAATAAGTAATTATAATACCTCCATACGAGATCCTGACTATGTTCTGCGCCTTGTGATGAGAATATTTGCCCCCAATTATGTAGCAGTAAATCAATGTGAATAAATTTGTAGTCATCCAAGTATGCAAGTTGTAAAATACCTTCTTTCATTTGTGGTGCAATGGCGGTGAGCCATTTACGTTGTGGTGTAGCAAAACCTAATTTATCTCGTCTGTTTCTTATTGCATCTGGAATAATTCCACGCATCGATTCACGCAGTAATTTTTTACTCCAACCATTATGAATTTTATACGAAGCAGGAATTTTAAATATTGCTTCCATTAATTGAAGATCATCACTAAATGGAGTGCGTGATTCAATGCTGTATTGCATGCTGCATCGGTCTTCCCAGCGCAGTAAGTTTTTTAAATAGCCCGCAGTATAATAGTGGTGAAGCAAACTATTTAAATCTAATGATGAGAAATCGCCAGCAAATGAGTAATGTTTATTTTGCCAATGTTCTTTGTTTATGTATTTTAGTTCGGGTTTTAATTTATTTGCAATAGCAGGTTTGAAGCTTTCAGGCAGTTGGTCTAGGCTAATCTTAATAATTGATTGGGCAAATGTTTTAAGTGAAAAAGGAGCATTATGAACATTAAGTAATTCATTTATTAGTAATCCGGGCTTTAGTTTTCTTATAGAGGATAACCATAATGAGGTGTAGAAGGTTGAATAACCTCCAAATAATTCATCACCCCCTTGCCCGTCAAGTAATATTTTGATGCCGTTTTGCGATGCTAATTCCATTACCTTACTTTGTGCATACGTACTAGTTGACAATAAAGGATAGTCTTGGAAGTGTATTATAGCTTGGAGTTTATCGTTTAAGTCCTTAGCTGTACATAGCGTTTTTTGCCAATAAACATGATTGGCATGAGCTGTAATTTGAGCCCAATCACTTTCATCAAAACCACGTTCTCCATTTATGGATGTAAAAGTTCGAAGATGTTTACCTAATTGCTCAATATTTTTTGTTTGATTTATTTTTGCAGCAATACTTACAATTGTTGAGCTATCAATACCTCCACTTAAACAAAATCCTATAGGAACATCTGATCGTAAGCGAACGGATACAGCTTTTTGCATTAGTTCACGTGTTTTTTGTGCGTAAATATTTGCATTTGTATTTTGATAGTGACTTATTCTTTCAGTAAAATTTAAGGTGTAATACCTGTATATATTAAGTTTTAATTCTTTTAGATGATATATGAATGCATGTGAAGCAGGTAACTCTTGAATTCCTCTTATCATGTAATGTCCATTTCTCTCAACAGTAGAGCAAGCTAAATAATCAAATATTGAAGATTCATCAATGGATTTCGAAATCATTGGCAGAGCCATCAATGCTTTAGGTTCACTGGCAAAGGCAAAGACTTTGGTATCATTGTATATATAAAAAGGTTTCACTCCAATGCGATCTCGTGCACCAAAAATTAAGTTTTTCTTTAAGTCAAGAATAACAAAAGCCCACATACCGTTTAATTTATCAACACAAGCTGTACCCCATTGTGTATAGGCTTTAAGTAAAACTTCGGTGTCGCTTTCGGAGGTAAATGAATGCCCAAAGATTTTTAATTCATTGCGTAACTCAATATAGTTATAAATTTCACCATTAAAAATAATCCACGATTGTTGGTTATCTGAAGCCATTGGCTGATGGCCTGCAGCACTTGTGTCAATTATTGAAAGACGACGATGTCCAAATGCTAAAGTATGATGTGAAGTACATTCCTTAATATGAATATGAGCTTTTGATCCTGATAAAAAGGGTTTGCTATCGTCACCTTTTGCAATTGTTAATTCTTTATTGTTAAAAAGAAGATAGCCTTCGTCATCAGGGCCACGATGACGCATGGTCTGATTCATGCGGTGTATTAGTACGCCGGTTTGTAAACTTCTATCAGGGTTAATAATTCCAGCTATACCGCACATTTATGGATGATTTTAGAATGAGTTAAAATCGTCGAGTTTCAAAGCATTGAAATCTATTTCGCTTACATTTTTTGCTGGTTCTGTGATATGTCCTTTTTCGCAACGTATAATACGTTCAGGGAAACGCTGTAGCAGATTGTAATTGTGGGTTGCCATTACTACGGCTCGGCCTGCCTTTCTAATATTTAATAGGATATTCATTATGTTGTTCGACGTATCCGGATCTAAATTCCCCGTAGGCTCATCGGCCAAAATAACTTCCGGATCATTAAGCAAGGCACGCGCAATCACAACTCGTTGCTGCTCTCCACCCGATAATTGATGTGGCATTTTATAGCCTTTAAAGCTGAGTTCAACCATGTCTAAAACCTCGTCAATCCGTTTATTGATTTCGGCTTTGGTTTTCCACCCAGTTGCTTTTAATACAAATTCAAGGTTATCATGTACACTTCTGTCAGAGAGTAATTTAAAATCTTGAAATACAATGCCTAGTTTACGTCGTAAATATGGCACTTCACGCCGCTTTAGATTGGTTAGGTTATACCCGGCAACACATCCATATCCTGTCTTTAAAGGTATTTCGGCATTAAGTGTTCGTATTAAACTGGTTTTTCCGCTACCTACACGACCAATTATATATACAAATTCACCTTTACTAATCTCAAGGTTTACATTGGTAAGAACCAAATGGTCTTTTTGGAATATGGAGGCCTCCTTTAGATCAATTACAACATTTAATGACATCTTATTATGTTTTATCGTAAAGATATAAAAAAAGACGAGAGCTTTTTGGTTTGAAGGTATTTAGTCAATGTGTTATGTTAGATTTATTCCGTTTTTAATCAGAGTTTTATATTGAGAGACAATAATTTAAAATGACTTTTTTATTGATCGACTTATACATTAACTGATTTTTAATGAACCTAAATATCTTATATACCGATTAAAGTCGGACGCTGAGGACTTGTGCTGAGTATAATCGAAGCATTTCGAAGCGCACGGAAATAAGGGCTTTGCAAAACCGGGGCTTCTTCCCCGCGGCGAATGCATTTCTTTGCCTCGGCGAAAAACTCAATGTGGCATCTCAGCCACCTACTTTGGTATTTTAATATGAAATAGATCCTTGGTGTATCATTATGCAGAATCAATATATTTATTTAATAGAATACATAATAGCTTCAAGTTGTCGAATGTAATTTCTTTTGTCTTTTGCAGGTGCAAAAACATATCCTTCAATATAAACCATTGTGTTTGGTTTACCTCCTTTTGTTAGAATACTGATGAAAGGCCCTCCCATGAAATCCCCATTTTTCATTTTCCATAAGCCTCGTAATTCAATGAGATTACGTCCTTTGTAGGAATAATTGTTGTAGTAAATTTCGGCTTTTCGTTCAGTGGTCATGTAAGATCCATCAACACGTCCGGGTACGTGTTTATTTAAAATGCTATCGCGTAAGTTTAAAAGGGCATTTTTTTCAAAACGTAATGTCGTATCTACTGGCATGGTTTTAATTAGTAGTCCAATCATTGCATGCTCTGATTCTAATGATATCCAGTTAAAATTGGGTTGATTTATGTCGAGATTATAACCAAAGGGTATATCGAGGTTTATACCATGATTTAATTTGATTTTTTCCATGATTTTATTTTCTTTATTATCATGGTGTATAGCCATTTGCCGCTTGCGTTCGGTATCTTCAAGAACCGATATAATCTTATCTCCCTTTTCTTGTATTGCTTGAATGATTCCTTCTTGATTTTTTGCTTTAATGGTAATTACCATTTGAGGCTTTGCCCAAACATTTTTGCTAAATTCTACCTGAGGTTGATTATACTCAGCACCTGTTTCAATGAATAGTAAATTGCGGTGTGACTTGTATAAATCTGCAAAGTTTGATGACGTCATGTGAATAATATCAAATAATGGCTCATCTTGTGGAAGGGCAGGATAGGAGGCGGCTAAGCAATTACGTAATGTATCGCCTGCAATACTTGTCCATATTGAATTATCGGCAACTATAATAATTTCACCAGACCGACCGATAATGCTTACCAAAAAGGGTTTGTTCGGATTTTTGTCTTTACATGCAATACAAAAGAATATAATTGATACTATTATTAGTACTAGCTTTTTCATGTATGGTGTATGTCGATTTTTATATGGTTATTTTATATCTGGTGTAATTTTTATTTCGGTAAGTAATACATCCATTTTATTAAATTGAACAAATAATTCGCGTGTTAATGAGTCGAATTGTATTTTATTATTTTTGTTTATGGGTTCTACTGGAGGTGATTGTACTTTAAGAGGATCAGCAGGTACCCCGTTTTTCCATACTCTAAAATCGAGATGCGGACCTGTTGAAAGCCCTGTACTACCAACGTAACCAATAACCTGCCCTTGTTTAACACGTGCTCCTTTTCGTATGCCTTTAGCAAAGTTTTTGAGATGAAGGTATGCAGTGGTATATGTTCCATTGTGACGAACTTTTATCATCCAGCCACCACCTTTGTGAAAATAAGCTTCAGTAACGATACCTTCTCCAATGGCCTCAACAGATGTGCCTGCAGGGGCTGCGTAATCAACACCGGTATGAGCAGTTGTTTTATATAGTACCGGATGATATCGTTTATATGAAAATTTTGAACTGATACGTGAAAATCTTAATGGAGCCTTCAGAAACTGACGTTTTAAACTTGCTCCGTTCTCATCAAAGAAACTAATTTTACCGTTTTGCTCATATGGAATGGCGTAGTAATCTTTCCCAAGGTGGTTGAATACTATACCATGAATTTTACTTACCCCAATTGATGTTTCATCAACATAATCTTCATCAAAAATTACTTTAAAATAGTCTTTTTTATTGAGCATAAAGAAATCAATAGTCCAAGCATATACGTCAGAGAGTTCAATGGCTAACATTGGAGTAATGCCATGTTCAGTGATGGTAAGCCATAGGGATTGTTTAATTGTATCGCTATATTCTCGAGTAACACGTCGTATTGCTTTGTAGCGTTTTTCGGCATATACGCTATCGCTCAATTTAAAAAACCAGTATTCAACGGGAGTGTGTTCGTAAACAAAATACTTTACTAGTTCAGAGCTGTCTTTATCGCAAAAAATGGTGTATTTATTGCCCGCTTTCATTTTTCGTAGTTCAAACTTTCCTTTGCAGGCGGAATGAAGTTTATTTAGTGTTGATGAAGGCATTTCATCGCGAATAAAGATATCAGCTAAATTCTCATTCTTTCTGATCTTATCGCGAAAAACTAAAAAATGTTCGATGGGCAGACCATATTCAAATTCATGCAGTTTCTTTTTATGCTGAAATAATTCTTTAAATGATATCAAATTTGTTTCGTATTGTTTCGTTAAAACTGCTAAAATTATAAGTGTAACAGCAAGCAGCCCAACAATAGTCCAGTATATGATTTTTTTGTATGTCATCATTTATTATTTTTAATGATTCCCCTTTTTGATACCCCAAAGACAAATATCATACTAATATACAATATTAGGTGGCTGAGATAATACATTGAGTTTATCGAATGCACTCGAATGCTAGAGTATCGTATCTGATACATAAATCAAAATTTTAGAGTTTTGTGATCTAGATTCGTTTATATTACAACATTTACAATTTTTCCTCTTACAATAATTATTTTTTTAATTGCTTTACCTTCTGTTTGTTTTGGTGTATTTGGGTCATCAATAATTGATTGTTCAATTTCTTTCTCAGTTAAGCTAAGTGGAAGTAGTTTTTTGAAACGTAGCTTCCCATTAAATGAGACTGGATATTCAAAACTATTTTCTGTTAGATATTCATCATTAAAATCAGGAAATCTAGCATTAACAATACTTTCTGTATGCCCCATTCGACTCCATATTTCCTCTGAAATATGTGGGGCAAAAGACGAGAGAACAATGGTAAGCGGTTCGAAGATTGCTTTTTTGTTGCATTTTAAATCGATTAATTCGTTCATACAAATCATAAATGCACTTACTGAAGTATTGTAGCTGAAGCGCTCAATATCTTCGGCTACCTTACGTATTGTTTTGTGTAGTGTTTTTAATTCTTCTCGCGATGGTTCTTCGTTGCTTAAATTTAATTTGCCAGTATCATTTATACAGGTTCGCCAGTATTTACGAAGGAAACGCGAAACACCGTCAATACCTTTGGTATCCCAAGGTTTTGATTGTTCGATGGGACCCAGAAACATTTCATATAAACGTAGCGTATCGGCGCCGTATTTTTCAATGATGGTATCGGGGTTTACAACATTGTACATCGATTTTGACATCTTTTCAACTGCATGACCGCAGAGGTATTTACCTTCATTATTTAAAATAAAACGAGCACTTTTGTATTCAGGAATCCATTTGCAAAAGTCTGTCGTGTTGAGAATGTCGTTATCAACAATATTCACATCCACATGAAGTTCGCTTACCTCATTTGTATTTATTGCGTCTCCAAATTCTTTTAATTGTTCTGATGAAAGTGCTTTTCCAATCATATCTTTTGATATGAAAATATTGGAATTTTTAAGACGATATACAAAATTGGAACGGCCTTGAATCATTCCTTGATTGATGAGTTTACGGAAAGGTTCCTCTTCACAAATGATACCAAGGTCAAAAAGAAATTTATTCCAAAAACGCGAGTATACTAAATGTCCTGTTGCATGTTCTGTGCCCCCAACATACAGGTCAACACTGCGCCAATACTCATTCGCTTCTTTAGATACTAATTGGCTATCGTTTTGCGGATCCATATATCGAAGATAGTAGGCAGATGAGCCTGCAAAACCAGGCATTGTACATAGTTCATACGGATCATTATCTGCCGTATGCCAATTGGTAGCTCGGCCAAGTGGTGGCTCCCCTTTTTCTGTTGGCAGATATTTATCAATATCTGGAAGGGTGAGTGGTAAATCTTTTTCGTTTAGTACCTGTGGCATGCCATTTTTATAGTACACCGGAAATGGCTCTCCCCAATAACGTTGACGGCTGAATGTGGCATCGCGTAGACGGAAATTTACTTTGCGGCGGCCAATATTTTTTTTCTCTACTTCATCAATAATTTTTTTTGCAGCTTCACTAACATGTAAGCCTGTAATAAAGTCACTATTTATGGTTTTGGCTTCTTTGCTATCATAGGCTTGTTCACTGATATCGCCACCATCAATAACTTGAATAATGGGAATATTGAAATGTTTGGCAAAGTCATAGTCGCGTTGGTCGTGCGCTGGAACTGCCATTATAGCGCCTGTTCCGAAGCCTGAAAGTACATAATCGGATATCCAAACGGGAATGTCTTTTCCATTAAAAGGGTTCTGCACATAAGCACCAGTAAAAACACCGCTCACTTTTTTAATATCGGTCATGCGTTCGCGTTCGGTACGAGCAAGGGTTTCATCGAGGTAGGCTTGTACTGCAGCTTTGTGGCTATCGGTTGTTATTTGATGTATGTACTCATGTTCGGGGGCAAGAACCATAAAGGTAGCACCGAATATGGTATCGGGTCGGGTGGTGTATATGAGCAATTGAAGGGCACTCTTTTTTATTGGAAAAAAAATTTCAGCCCCTGCAGAACGTCCGATCCAGTTGCGTTGTATTTCTTTTAATGATTCACTCCATTCAATATGATCGAGACCATCGAGTAAGCGTTGTGCGTAGGCTGATACGCGCAAACACCATTGTCTCATCTTTTTTTGTTCTACCAGATGACTGCCGCGTACACTAAGACCATCTTTTACTTCATCGTTAGCGAGCACGCAGCCCAAAGCAGGGCACCAATTGGCCATAATTTCAGCCTGGTATGCAATACGATAATTTAGTAAGAGCTCGCTTTTCTTTTCTTCGCTAGACGCATTCCATTCTGCTGCGTTAAAGCTTAAAATCGTTGTACTTGCCGCATGAATTTGGGCATTGCCATGCTGAGAGAAATGTGCGCAAAGGTCTTCTATTTTTAGTGCTTTTTGCTGAGACAAGTCATACCAGTGCTCATACATCTTTATAAAAGCCCATTGGGTCCATTTATAATAATTGGGCTCACAGGTGCGTACTTCACGTGACCAGTCATAACAAAATCCAATCTTGTCTAGTTGTTCACGATAGCGTTTTATATTACGTTCTGTTGTGATTGCTGGGTGTTGGCCAGTTTGGATGGCGTATTGTTCAGCGGGTAATCCATAGGCATCATAACCCATAGGATGCAGTACATTAAAGCCTTTCTGACGTTTGTAGCGCGAAAAAATATCGGAGGCAATGTAGCCTAGTGGGTGCCCAACATGCAATCCAGCACCCGATGGATAAGGAAACATATCCAAAACATAAAATTTGGGCTTTGTTGGGTCTGTCGTTACTTTGTAAACTTGCTTCTCATGCCAATAGGCTTGCCATTTGGCTTCAATCTCTGTAAAATTATATTCCATATCTAATCATTTGTATAGTGCTAAGATAATTCAAATAAATTGGTTTGCTGTCTTGATGCTACATGTATAAATTTCAAGACAAATTACACTTTCAATGTGGCGCTTTTTTAATCAAAGATAATGAAAATATATTTTAATTATTTTCATTATATTGTTTCTTGCAATCTCTTTTTGACTCTAGAACTTACCCGAGGTAAAAACGTATAGACCATAAATATTCATAGTAGATTAGAGATATAGTCTCCGTTTTAGCTAAAACCTGAGTTTTTAACATGTTAAATGTCAGATATTAAATATGGTTTTGCATCGGGTTTGTTTATTTGAAATAATTAACTTTGTTTTAAAATGAAAAACAAATAATAAACTTTAAACAAATGAAAACTTATATTTTATTTTTAGTTGTATTTAGCGGACTTGTATTGTCAGTGACTGCGCAAGAAATGTATGTAGCTGATGTGCCCAAGACATCTTTAACGTGGTTTGGGGAGAAGGTTACAGGAGATCACACGGGAAAAATATCTCTTAAATCAGGTAGTTTGGTTTTAAAAGATAACAAGATTGTAAATGGGCAATTTGTTATTGATATGACTAGTATCACCTGTACAGACCAAACAGCAGAACAATACAACACGATGTTGGTAAATCATTTGAAGTCAGATGATTTTTTTGGAGTACAAGCATTTCCTGAAGCCAAAATTGTAATTAAAGAATCTGCTGTATTCGACAAAGGAACTGCCATTGTTAAAGGCGATTTAACAATAAAAGGAAAAACATTGCCTTTTGAGTTTAAAGCCACTCAAGTAAAAGTAGATGGCGTACTTACTTATTATGCGGTAATAATAATTGATCGCTCAAAATACGACATCAAATATGGGTCGGGCGCTTTCTTTGATAATCTTGGTGATAAATTAATTTATGATGAATTTAAACTCAAGATTACTTTGGTATTAACGAAGAAGTAAAATTCTTATACTGTTATTATTTAACCGAAGTGCGTATTGCTTCGGTTTTTTTGTTTAAATTAAGTGGGTGATGCGTATAAAAAAAATAGTTTAAACGCAATTAGACAGTAGAATACTATCAAGTTTATGTAATCACTGACAGTTCTCTGTTTAATGAAATTCGATTAAGCAAAATTTACACCAAGGATAAGTTTCATACTAAAATACTAAAGTAGGTGGCTGAGGTGCCACATTGAGTTTTTCGCCGCGGCGAAGATGCTCCAGTTTAGTAATATCATTTTCGATCGCCTCTCAGCAGTGGATTTTTTCTTTTCACTTTTTTTCTCTATATTTATACATCGAAAAAAAATATGGAAAAACGCCCCGGTATAGTAGTTAACGATAATGCGCTAGAACCTTACACAACGGTTATTCAGCGAAGAATTGAAAATGCAATAGCAACAGAGGCGCGCATTTTGGGCGAATCAAAAAATTTGTATGAATTTGCATCAGGGCATTTGTTTTATGGTTTGCACCGTAATGCGCAGGACTGGGTTTTTCGTGAATGGGCTCCTAACGCTACTTCCATTTTTTTAATTGGTGAATTTAACGATTGGCAAGATCGCAATGAATATCTTATGCAGCGTGGTGAGCATGGTAATTGGGAAATACAATTGCCACTCGATTTGCTAAAACACAACCAGCGTTATAAGTTGCATATTTATTGGAATGGTGGCAGTGGATATCGTATTCCATCCTATGCCTGGCGTGCCGTACAAGATCAAACAACAAAAACATTTGATGCTCAAGTGTGGGCACCTGAGCAGGAATATGTTTGGAAAAACAAAGATCTTACTTCGTCAAGCAAACATCCATTAATTTACGAAGCTCACATTGGTATGGCTTCTGAGGATGAAAAGGTGGCATCTTATACCGAGTTTAGGTTGCATGTTTTACCTCGTATACAGTCTTTAGGATATAATACTATTCAGTTTATGGCTATTCAAGAGCATCCGTATTATGGTTCATTTGGCTATCATGTTTCTAATTTCTTTGCCGCATCTTCACGTTTTGGTACGCCTGAGGAGCTGAAAGAGCTTATTGACGAGGCTCATGGAATGGGTATTGCTGTTATTATGGATATAGTTCATTCGCATGCGGTAAAAAATGAGTTTGAAGGACTTGGTTTATTTGATGGCACTGGCTCACAATATTTCCATACAAACGACAGGCGCGAGCATGTGGCATGGGATTCTCTCTGTTTTAATTATGGACGGCCAGAGGTTTTACATTTCCTTTTAAGTAATTGTAAGTTTTGGCTTGAAGAATATAAATTTGATGGATTTCGCTTTGATGGTGTGACGAGCATGTTGTATTATGATCATGGATTGGGAAAAAACTTTACCAATTACAGTCAGTATTATGATGGCAGTCAGGATGAAGATGCGATATCGTATTTAATGCTAGCTAACCGATTAATAAAACAAATTAACGCACACTCAATTACCGTTGCGGAGGAAATGAGCGGTATGCCAGGTTTGGCCTCCCCGCAATCGTTAGGAGGTATTGGCTTTGATTATAGAATGGCCATGGGTATTCCTGATTATTGGATAAAGCTCATAAAAGAATACAAAGATGAAAATTGGAATATAGGCGAGTTGTTTTATCAGTTAACAAGTAAACGTTATGATGAACAAACTATTAGTTATGCCGAATCGCACGATCAGGCTCTAGTTGGCGATCAGACTATTATTTTTAGGTTAGTGAATGATCAAATGTATTACAGCATGGATCGGTCAATGAAAAACCTAAAAGTTGAGCGTGGTATTGCTTTGCATAAAATGATTCGGCTAATTACACTCGCTACTTCTGGTGGTGGTTATTTGAACTTTATGGGTAATGAATTTGGGCATCCCGAATGGATTGATTTCCCAAGAGAAGGTAATGGTTGGTCATATAAGTTTGCTCGAAGAATGTGGAGTTTGAGTGAAAGTGGTTTCTTAAAATATCAGCTACTGAATGAATTTGATCGTGATATGATTCAGTTAATTCGTAACGAATCGGTACTTGATGATCAGTGGATACGGACGATACATGAGAATGAAAAAGATAAAATAATTGTTTTTGAGCGCGGCAACTTATTGTTTGTTTTTAGTTTTAATCCTGATAAATCATTTACAGATTATACAATACCTATTGGAGCAGGCAAATTTAGTACCGTCCTGTGTACCGATTCAGAGAAATATGGAGGTTTTGGTTTGGTTGCTGAGAATTATCTTTACTATAGTGTAGAAGAAAAGCTATCGAAAGGTAATTTTTTAAAATTATATATCCCAGCACGTACGGGTATTGTATTGAAACGACTTGTAGTACGCAGCGTATATGATGTGTAGCGTCTTTTAAATTTTTCAGAATAAAAAATAGCGTCCTTTTGAGACGCTATTTTTTATTGAGCTATTTTTTTGTTGATCGTTACACCCATTTAATGAACCCCATATCCTGCTGGTATGGGAGTAGAACGTTTTTAGGATAGATTCGAACACCGTAAACAAAAGCACCAGCAAAAGGAATTTTCTTGCTACAGCTATATATTGCAGTACTGCCTTCTATCTTTTCAACTAGGGCTTCGCAAATATCAATTACTTCGTTGCGGTCTTTGGTAACAACCATCTGTACCCCAATATCGGCAGGAGATAGCTCCCCTAGGCGAAGCGTTATTTTCCCATTAAACTCGTTATCAACAAAGAATGTTTGATTGGTAGTTGCAGCATCTGTTTTAAGATCAATCACCTCAACACTATCCCAATTCTTTGCAATCATTCTTTTCCATGCGGTTATTTCTTCTGCTTTTAAAAATTCATCTTTTGATAATTCGTTTTTACGTTTATTTAATTTCAGGTAGAAACGATCATAGTAATCACGAATCTGACGTGTCATGGTGAACTCTGGCGAAACCTGTGTAAAACAATTTCGGATGTATTTCACCCACTTATCTGGCACGTTTTCTTTTGTTCTCTTATAATAGTCAGGTACAATTTGATTCTCAATAATGCTGTAAATAGTCTCTGCATCTAATTCATCTTGAAAGTTTGAATTATCATAAGTGTTTTCAAGAGGCAACATCCAACCAGCATCTTTCTTGTATCCTTCAACCCACCAACCATCAAGTACGCTAAAATGAAGTGTTCCATTCATTACTGCTTTTTCACCACTAGTACCCGATGCCTCTAATGGACGGGTTGGAGTGTTTAGCCATACATCAACTCCTTGTACTAAATGCTTGGCCAAATTGATATCGTAATTCTGAAGAAATAATATTTTACCTAAAAATTCAGGTCTTTTTGATAATTCAAAAATCATTTTTATCAAATCCTGACCAGCTTTGTCATGCGGATGTGCTTTACCAGCAAACAAGAATTGTACCGGGTGTTTAGGATGATTTACCAGCTCGCATAAACGATCAATATTACGGAACAAAAGATGCGCTCTTTTATAAGTTGCAAAGCGACGAGCAAATCCAATTGTTAATACGTCATCACGTAAAGCATCGTTAATAGCTACAATATGCTTCGGATCTTCTTGCTTTTTTATATATGTCTCGTTGTAGCGTGATTTAATGAAGTTAATAAGATTGGTTTTAAGACCTTGTTTGGTCTCCCATAATAGCTTATCTGGCACATCATTAATAACATCAAAATAGCCTTTATTTGGATAGATTTTATCATCCACACCAGCGCCGTATTTCTGTAACATTTGTTGCCATTCACGAGCAGCCCAAGTATGGTAATGTACTCCATTGGTTACATAGCCGATATGACTTTCATTATAGAAATATCCTGGCCATAAATGAGCAAACATTTTTTTGCTTACTTCACCATGTAACCAACTTACACCATTTACTTCTTGTGCTAAATGGCATGCCAAATGACTCATATTAAATTTTTCTGAATTGTCATATGGATTCGATCTTCCAAGTGACATAAATTCTTGCCATGAGATATTTAAACGCTCAGGGTAATGTGACATATATTTACGAATAAGATTCTCATCAAATTCATCATGGCCTGCGGGTACCGGAGTATGCGTTGTAAATAGGGTAGAGGCTCTAATTACTTCTTTGGCTTCAGCAAATGTTAATTTCTGATCCCAAATGAATTTACGTAAACGCTCAAGACCTATAAATGCACTATGGCCTTCATTACTATGGAAAATATCAGGTTGAATATCTAACTCTTCAAGTACTCGTATACCGCCAATTCCTAAAAGAATTTCTTGCTTCAAGCGATTTTCATTATCTCCACCATATAAGGTGTGTGTAATGTTACGATCTTCATCAAGGTTTAACTCAAAATCGGTATCCAGTAACATAAGGTTTATTCGACCAATAGATACTTTCCAGATTCTTGAATACAATGTACGACCAGGAAGATTGATAAGTACATAACGGAAATTTCCTTCCTCATCACGAAGTGGTTGCACCGGTAATTTTGAGAATACTTGATAGTCATACTCAGCAAGCTGATCGCCATGCATTGAGATACTTTGTTTGAAGTAACCGTAACGGTATAGTATGCCTAGCCCAACTAAGTTTGAACGGCGGTCACTTGCTTCTTTAAGGTAGTCGCCAGCCAATAAGCCAAGACCACCAGAGAATGTTTTTAAAACATCATGAAAGCCGAATTCCATACTGAAATAGGCTAATTTAGGAAGTGACGTGTCAACGCCTTCTTTCATATACGCTTCAAAACGGGCATATATTGAATTTATTTTTGCAACAAAATTGTCGTCAGCAGCCAGTTTTACCCATTTTTCGTAGGAGAGGTTTTCAAAAAGTTTTATTGGATTCAATCCTACTTCAGCCCACATTTCAGGATCAATATCATGAAACATATCTTGAGCTTCATAATCCCAAGTCCACCATAAGTTATAGGCTAGGTTTTGAAGATTTACCAGCCTTTCTGGTAAGTTTGATTTAACTATAATGGATCTCCAATTAGGTTGATTTGCTTTTGGGAAAATGAATGTTTGTTGTGAGTTGTCTTCTCCAATTCTTCTGTATTTTGTGTAGGCACCTGAACGGTCACGTGCTTTTAGTAAAGCAATATCGTATGCATCTAAATAATATTGCATGAAGTTTTCCCACAATGCAATTTTTGAAGATTCAAAGGCTTCCTTTTTAATTTTGATATATTCTGCCGTATTGATTTTACAGTACTTCAGCATGGCATCATAAATGCTTGTTACTGTTTCGTCATGATTGTCGTCGTTTCTGTTAACAACCACAATAGCACGCGAAGTTTTTTTGTGTTCATCGTTTACCCATGTGCCAAATCCAGCTAAAGAGCTCGTTATTGTAGGTATGCTGAATGCCAAACTTTCAAGAGGAGTGTAACCCCATGGTTCATAATACGAGCAAAATACTGAGAGGTCAAATCCAATTAGTAATTCATAATAACGCATGTTGAAAATACCATCATGACCATTGAGGTATGATGGTACAAAAATCACTTTTACTTTATCTTCTGGTGCATTATTTAGACCAGCTTCGCGAAAGCGAGTGAGAATTAAATCGCTTTCTGGATTATTTAGGTTGTGTGTAATATTATTAGTTCCAGTTAGCTCTCCGGTATTTTGTATTTTATTTAATAGGTCTTTACGATGACCGTATTGCTGAGTAGGAATGAGGAAGTATGCAATTACTTCACGCTCAAGTTTTCCTGAATTATTTAGTTTTCCGAGAGAATCAATTAGAACATCTATTCCTTTATTCTTAAATTCGTAACGACCGCTTGTAACAATCAAAAAAGGATCATTAGAAATAGGTCCTAATAGTCCGCTAGCTACTTCTATTAACTTGTTACGAGCAGTTTTTTGTTTTTCATTAAATTGATCTTCGGAAGGAACGAAAGAGAAATCGAAACCATTAGGTGTTACAAAATCAATTTCTTTCTTTAAAAGATATTTACATTCTTCGCCAGTAATGCTACTAACGGTAGTAAATACATCCGCATTTTGTGCTGCAATCTTTTCAAGAGAGTGTTTTGCTGCAAAATTATAATCGCGTGCAATATCATCCGAATTGTATTGCTGTAAGCCACTATACAAAGGTTTGTAGCTACCAGCTAGTGCTCTACCCGCTGCTGTTGCATGGGTGGTAAATGCGGTTCCAACTTGTGGTAGTTTATCTTTGAGGTATAAAACACCTACCCCGGTCATCCATTCATGAAATTGGGCAACAATCTTATCGGTTCTATTGGCATTGTATTTTACAAAACTCTCAATAACCTTACCAGCTGCATATCCAAACAAGGCAGGTTCAATATAATCCCATTGGCCAGTAATAGAATCCAATTTGTATTTTTCCCAAAAATGAGAGAAAATAGAGTCTTTTTCACCAAAATGACCAGAGAAATCAACAAGAATTACGGTTGGTTTACCTGCAATGTCCCATTTTCCAATTCGTACACGAATTCCTTCGCTAGCAGCAAATTTACGCCATTCGAGATACAGGTTAGGATCCTCAATGAACTCATTTTGATCACTTTCGTGTTTTAGTATGTCGGGGCCAATTAGTATGTAGTTGCCATTCAGATTTTTAATTACTGATAACGCTTTTGTTGAGATGACGGTGTAAATCCCCCCTACCTTATTACACACTTCCCAGCTGGTTTCGAAAAAGATGTCAGGTTTAATCATTTGATAAATAGTTATTTGTATATAATCATTACGTTAAATGCCCACTATAACGAATAAATAAATTTGGTGGGGCTGTCAAAAATAGATATTTTTGGTAAATTGGATAGGCAGTATTCTCTTATAAAATCAAATATTTATTAAAAGATATTAAACTAATTATCAGACGGGTTCTGATGATACAGAAAGCTCCAAAACAGAAAGCCCCAAAACTCCTTACGGTGTTTTGGGGCGCCTTTCTTAAATTAAGATTACTTCTTAACTGCAGGAGCAATAGGAGCTACTACAGGAGCAACTTTCTTAGCAACTTTTTTTCTAGGAGCAGCTTTTTTCTTAGCAACAACTTTTTTCTTAGCAACTGCTTTTTTCTTAGGAGCAGCTTTCTTAGCTACAACTTTTTTCTTAGCAACTGCTTTTTTCTTAGGAGCAGCTTTTTTAGCTATAACCTTTTTCTTAGGAGCAGCTTTCTTAGCTACAACCTTTTTCTTAGGAGCAGCTTTCTTAGCTACAACTTTTTTCTTAGCTACAACTTTTTTCTTAGGAGCAGCTTTTTTTACAGCTTTCTTAGCTGTTGATTTTTTAGCAGCTTTCTTAGGAGCGGCTTTCTTTGCTACCTTTTTGGCAGCGGCTTTCTTTTTTAACATAGTAACCTCCGTTTTTAATTGTTGGTTTAAATTTGAAATTAAAGGAACAGTCGTTGTCTCTTCAACTTTATTATTGAGTTGTAAAGAATCATCTAATCGTAGAATGAAATCGCTTAATGCGTTCATGTAGTTAATGTATGCATCATAAGGTGAATCGAACGGATTAAAGTACGCATGTACTTCACCATCACTGAAAAATTTGGTGCACATATAATAAAAGTGGTCACTTGATTGTAGGTAATTCCAATCAGTTTTAATCTTAGGGTCATTACATTTTGCAACTTTAGCACTTAATGTATATAAGCGGTGAAATGCATCTTTTTGTAAATCATTACCCAGCCATGCAGTCAAATCTCTTTCTTCATCAGCCCATGAAATTGGATGAACAACATTTATTTGAGAGATGGGTTTATACTCTGCAATTACTTCGCTTGGAGTTGCAAATTTAAAATGCTTGAACTTAAATATCGCGCTAGGTAAGGCTTCCATAAAGTGGAAAATACCAGAATTTGCTTTTTGATGTTCGCCAAAGGTTTCATAGTCCATAAAAATATTTATGACTTGATCGTTTGGTGCGGTGGCATTTAACCAAGCAGCGTATTTTTCTGCAGTTAAAGGCCATTGGTTCCAATCTTTATTGCTGAATCTGAAACTAATATCATCGCTCAATTGATAATTGCGCATCAATACTTTTAATTCAGGATTTCTTTGATTAGCATATACAAAATTCGGACTCTTCCAACCTAAAATATGTTTTGCTCCTTCGGTTAGCATTCCTTTATAACCCATACTTGCTACTTCAGCTCCAATTGAATCAGAATAAACTAATTCAGTATTTCTAAATATTTGTGGTTTTTGACCAAAGTATTTTTCAATCTTAGTGCTATGTTCTGCAACCTGTTTGCGAAATTCTTCCTTATTATCAATACAAGATAATGAGTGACTATATGTTTCGGCAAGAAATTCAACTTGACCCGTTTCTGCAAGTCGTTTGAAGCTTTCAATTACCTCAGGTACATATAGTTCAAATTGATTTAATGCGATTCCTGAAATTGAAAAGGCAATCTTAAACTTACCTTTGTTCTTATTTATTTGTTTTAAAAGTAAATCATTCATAGGCAAGTAGCAATTATTAGCCACTCTGCGTACAATTGATTCATTCAAGTAATCATCATAATAATAATGATTGTTGCTAATATCGAAAAATCGATAACGCCTCAATCTGAATGGCTGATGAACCTGAAAATAAAAACAAATACTTTTCATACTATATTATATTACTTATGCCCTAAAACAGATTTATAAACATCAATTACTTTCAATGCACTATTGTCCCACTTTAAGCTATTCACCTCTTCCTTAGCATGCTTGTGGAACATTTTATTTAAACCTTCGTATTTCAATATTCCATATATAGCGTCAGCGGTTGCATTGATATCCCAAAAATCAACCTTAATGGCATGTTTTAAAACTTCTGCTACTCCCGATTGCTTTGAGATAATTACTGGCACATTCGCTTGCATAGCTTCCAATGGTGAAATTCCAAATGGTTCAGAAACGGAAGGCATAACATAAACATCGCTCATCGAAAACATTCTATACACATCATCACCTTTTAAAAACCCGGTAAAATTGAATTTATGTCCAATTCGTAGTTCTGCTACACGATGTATCATTTTGTTGAGCATATCACCACTTCCCGCCATTACAAAACGTACGTTATCCATGCGTTGTAATACTTTGTAGGCAGTTTCAATAAAATATTCAGGACCTTTTTGAAGTGTAACTCGCCCTAAAAAGGTAACAATCTTTTCACGGCTTTCCCATTGGTCATCAAAAACACGCTCGAGTGGTTCAACAGCATTATGAACGGTAACTACTTTGTCAGGATGTATACCGTATTTTTCAATTATGATATTTCGAGTGAGATTACTTACAGCTATAATTTTGTCGGCAAATTGCATTCCCGTCTTTTCAATATGAAAAACACCAGGACTAACTTTACCACCACTACGATCGAAATCGGTAGCGTGTACATGAATAACTAAAGGTTTACCTGAAATACGTTTAGCGGCAATACCAGCAGGGTAGGTTAACCAATCATGAGCGTGTATAACATCAAATTCTGATTGTGAAGCAATCATTGCGGCAACTATCGCATAGTTGGCAATCTCTTGAAATAGGTTCACCCCATAACCACCAGTGAATTGAAGCTTTCCTCTGAAAGTTGTATTTATATAATACTTACCTGCCTTAATCAGATTTTGAACATGTTCATATTCTTCAGGTGTGGTATATGGTATAATGTTTGATGCTATTTCAACAAATTTTATGTTCTGAAGGAAATTTTCGTAGTCCATTACATTATGCGTAATGTCAACTTGATTGGCTCCTTTAATTCGGAAACCACTTGCTTCCTCGTCACCAAATGATTTAGGTACAACGAAAGTTAAATCGACCCCACCAGCATTCATCATGCCTTTGGTTAACCCATAACAGGCGGTACCTAAACCTCCTGAAATATGGGGCGGAAATTCCCAGCCGAACATTAATACTTTCATTATTTATGTATGTTAACTATTTTGTTCGTTAAAATTATCAATCTGCTTAATTATGCTAAGTAGTGCAGAAACACTCCAAGCTTGAGATATTGCTCCTCTGGCTTTAAATGGTGGATCACCATCATAAATCTCAGATATGCTACCTATACCTTGTTCCATTATTGCAGGCTCAAATCCTTGTATTAGATTTTCTACCATACTTATTCCGGAACGTTTATGTATCTCAAGATAGGTTTTGCAAAATGATTCTAATAGCCAAGGCCAAACAGTTCCTTGATGGTATGCTTTGTCTCTCTCATCTTGATTGCCTTCATATATTCCTTTGTACACAGGATTTTTAGGCGAAAGTGTTCTTAAACCTCGTGGAGTTAGTAATTCTCTCTCAACTACATCAAGCACAGCTTTTTTTATCTCCCTTGAAACTGGCGACATATCTACTGCTACTGCTAGCATCATGTTGGGACGAACCGACCAATCCTTATAATCGCCATTTACATAATCGGCTAAATAATTTCGACTCTCATCCCAAAATGTATCGAGGAATGATTTTTGAGTGAGTTCAGGTATATCTTTCCAATCCTTAACGAATTCTTTATCTTTAAACTCTTGAGCCAATGATAAGGCAAAACTTACTGCACTAAACCATAATGCATTTATCTCAACAGTATATCCAATTCGAGGGGTTACTGCCTCGCCGTTTATTACGGCATCCATCCATGATAATGCTTTACCTTCATGACCAGCCCATACAAGGCCATTATCATGCATCTTTATATTAAAATGAGTACCATTCTTAAAGGTATAAAGAATCTTTTTCATGGTTGGGCCGTAGTTTTTCCAAACTTCAGCCCGCTTGCCTGTTGCGTTACAATACTTTTGTATGGCTGAAAAGAACCACATTGGAGCATCTACTGAATTAAAAACCGGTTCTTTATTAGTGCCACAATTTGGGAACAAACCATCACGTTCGGTTTTAACCATTGTATCTAATACCTCTTTACATTTCTTAGGTTCATCAAGGGCCAATGTCAGTCCGGGTAAACTTATAAATGTATCGCGTCCCCAACTACCAAACCAAGGATATCCGGCAATAATTTCTAATTTATCGCCTTTACGAACAAAAAATTGCTGAGCGGCATTCGTTAAACAATCTTTAAAGTTGTCACGCGCCACTCGTGTTGATTGTATGCTAGTGAATTTTTCTTTAAGGCTATCTGGATTAATTTCCATGGTAGAGGCAGAGAAAATTAAAACCTCACCTTTTTTTAAATTTACTTCAAAATAACCAGGAACTAATAGGTCTTCTTTGAAATCATAACCGCGATGCATCTCGTCGATGTACTCAATATCATGATACCAATCAGGTCGAGAAACAAATTCAACCTTCTTTGAAAATTGCATATATAAATAAGGATAGCCTTCGTACATTTTCATACGCGCTCCGTTTTTTACGGTTTCGTAACCAGTGTTGGCATC
>JBBRXJ010000056.1:0-23672 GCA_038248505.1 Bacteroidales bacterium | reverse complement strand
GGCTGTTGGGTCTTCTACCAACCATCCATTACTCCATGAATAACTATATGGCGATGAACCGCCACCTACAGTAATATTTACGGCTCCTGTGTTTCCTCCATTGCAATTTACATTGGTAACAACACCGCTGAGAGATACGCCACTTGCTGGTTGCGTAATATTGAAACTCGCAGTCTTATTACATATTGAAGCATCATCTATGGTTACAGAATAACTACCTGCTGTTAATGTCATGATGTCTTCAGTGGTTGCTCCATTGCTCCAACTATAGGTAATAGGAGGTGTAAATGAGGTTAACGTAATGTTTACTGATCCCGTATTACCAGCAACACACGTTACATGATTTAATATCGATGTATAAGAAATGGTATCAGGTTTCTTAACATTATACTTGAAAATATCAGAACAACTATTCGCATCAATCACCGTTACTAGATAAAGTCCTGCAGTCAAACTCGATATTGACGTTGTTGTTGCACCTGTATTCCAACTGTAGCTGTAAGGCGATGTACCACCGCTAATGGTTATACTTGCAGCTCCATCATTTACACCACCACACGATAAATTAGTTGTAGTATTTGTGTACGTAAATGTTGATGTATGTTTAATAATAAGGTATGGACGTTGGTTTGCAACAGGATATTCTGATGCGCGCATAATTGCACCATAATTTCCAACTAGACTATTCCCCAACATGAGAGTATCAGGCTTGTTATAGGGCAACTTACTGGGATTTGGATTAAAAGTTCCATCATCCGGATCTTTCATCCAAATGGTAGTAAATTGTCTTGATAAATTAATATCATTCTTAATCAATTTAGAAATATTTACACTCTTACTTCTACCTACTACCATACCATATCCGCCGAGCTGATAAACAGTATCGGTTGATGGCGACGGCCAGAATTTACTTGTGCTATCTGTTTCCTTCCAATTCTGATTATTGAAATTCATATAACGAATATCTCCATCCCATAATCCCCACGTTGAGGCAACATAGGTACTAATGAATGCAGAGTCTATTCTATTATTTGAAGGTATTTTGTTTACATCAAATTTAAAGAATGAGTTGTATCCCATTCCACCACCCCACATTGGTATATACATATCTTCAACAGGATACAAAGTATCAACTCGTGTTAATCCAACTGGTGAAGTAAGATTAAAAGCTAAATTTTTCTCACAAGAATTAGCATCTTTAATGGTTACATTATACGATCCTGCCGCTAAACCAGTAAGGTCTTCTAGAATAGAACCATTAGACCAACTATAATTATATGGTGATGTACCACCGCCTGCAAAAATATCGATTGCACCAGTGATACTTCCTATGCATTGAGGATGTGTAACCAATCCAGAACCACTCATCATACCGGGTTGATTGATAAAAGAACTGCTCGTTGCAGTACAAGTATTTCCATCACTTACAGTAAGATTATAACTACCCGAAACCAATCCTGAACTAATTGCTGAATTAATACCATTGCTCCATGAATACGTATAGGGAGGCATGCCACTCGAGGCACTTACTTCAACCGAACCATTTGACATTCCAAAACAGCTAACATTAGTAGTGTTAACCGTATTTATAATAATTCCGCTTGCTGGTTGCGTAATAACATAGGATGCAGATTTTGTACATAAAACAACATCGCTTACTGTTACATTGTATGTGCCGGCAGTAAGTGCAGAAATATTTGAGCTTGTTATACCATTACTCCACGAATAGCTATACGGCGCTGTACCATGCGATACATGCAATGTAAGAGTTCCATTGTTACCACCAAAACAAGAAACATGAACTTTACTTGCCGAGTCAATGCGTACACAATTGCAATTTATTACGTTGCCACTATCTGGTGACGCTTTGCCATAAATATATTCAGCGGTTGTAACATTAAATGCTTGTACGCGCATTTTATATCTGAAACCATTCATTGGTAAAGTATCCGGTACAATTACCACCATGGTATCACGCTGTCTTCCACTACAGAAAAGACTTTCATTGCGTGTTAAGGTTTGTGAAATTACCGGAGAACTTGCTGTAAATAATGCATTGCTATTAGAGAGTTGTACATCAAATTGTATGCTATCCGTTTTACTTGGTTCATCATCAAACATGTCAAATACGGCACGGCTTAGTACTGTAGTTGAATTTGCACAACTGGCCAAACCTAGTTGTACAGAACCTGCAGAGGATGCATTTGGAGTTACTCCTGCACCTATAGCCACCCATGGCCCTATTCGATTCGTTTTATAATATGCATAATACATTGTGCCAACCTTCCTCAACCTCAACCAACATGGAAAAATTGCTGTACCTGCCATAACACTTCCTGCAAGTTGTTTTGGATCTCCAATTGAATAATAAAAGCCAAATTGAGTAGGAGTTACCGCAACAAAACAGTAATTTCCTGTTGGCGAATCTATTAGTGTATTGGCACAAATAATACCTGCGCGCGGTGTTGTGCCAGCAGGATACATTGAGTCAATTCGTGTTGAAACATCAAAGTTTCCCACATATCCTAAAGCTCTAGCTAAAGCAACATATTTATTAGTTGCGCCCGTAATAGCCGACCCTTTATCTTGAATAATTAATTTGCCATTATTAACTATTGGAAGAGGTAAACCACCGACTGCATCCAAATCAACTGATTCCCAACCTGCCGGATATGTTGTCCCTTTGAAAGGTATTGTCGGCTCATCAATACACAAACTAGCCGTATCAATAGTATATGGTAACTTAAAAGTATCTAATTTACCATAACACCATTGCTGATGATAAAGTGTATCAATGGTCATACCAAGAGAACCAACTCCACTAGCATTTTGACTAAAGAACTGAAATAATGAAACGGCGACGGATATTAGTATTAATCTTTTCATAATGAGAGGTTTATTAAATATAATCTTATTTTCAAGCAATATTTGTCCTTATAGCATTGTTACGGAAAACATGTTCTTTTGTTCTACTATTTGCTTTTTTCTTTAGCACAAATGTTGCATTTACAATGAGATTTTCAGAGTATTTTTATAGATAGCTATGTCTTAGATGCGGTATAGCTTAAAAACACCACAATTTGATCTTAAATACTCGTTTAAGGTTAATTTAAATCACCAACACTTTTTCGCTCTATTTTTTCTGGCTATTTTTATTCAAAATAAGTTCTATTTCTAAAAATTTATCTGTTGTAAATTCCCATGTCTCATTAACATAAACCTAATTACTAATCATTTAAGAATAATTAGGTTATTTACTATTAAATCAAATGTATTTTCAACTACTTACTATTTTGAACAACGAATGCCCTGAATAAAAAGAAATAAACAATTCTATCAAAATTTCACTATAATTCTAATTATTAGATACTTTGTAATTTTATTTTTATTCCTCTTTTGCGCTCTTATTTCAGGAATTGCATTATTTTTAAAGTTCTAAAAAACAAAAAGCGTTATGGCAGAAAAGAATGATTTTCCGAAAGTTATCCTAAAGAAGAAAAATATCCCCGTAATTGTGGATTTCTGTCTTGAGGAAAGTATTGAATTTACCGTTCGTCAACAAACTTTTCCTGACACCGATTGGGAAGTTGAATTGCGAATTAGTGACATTAAAGTGGCGATCTTGGTAGGTATGTTCTTAAGAGACAACAAAATGGAACTACATGGCCTCGATTCACAAAAACTTAAGAAACCAGCTCCTGCAAAAAAAAGTAAGGAAGAGGACAAAGCTTCAGACATTGAAGCTGAAGAGCCAAAATCTGATTATGTTGAAGCTCCTGGTCTCAACTTTTAAAAAACTCGGTATGTATGAAGAAAAAAAGCTCCCTTTTGGGGGCTTTTTTTATGATACTAAATGCCGACTTCATTCACAAATCGGGTTACCTCATTCTCTAAAATTGAAAATAAATAAAGGGTTGCAACTCGCTCGACTTAATCTGATACAATCCAAAAACAACGATCACTACAATAGCTATTTTTGCAATCATAGGAATACGAATAAACAATCCTCTATATTTTTCTTTCATTGTCTCTGGTATCCAATGAATTACAAAGGCTATAAAAATTAACAGAACGATATTCCAATACGCTGAGAAAACCAATGGAAGGGAATCAAAACTCTGCGCTGTGAAAATGCGAACTAACATAAATAAAGCTCTATCTAAATTCTCAACTCTAAAAAAAATCCATAAAAAAGATACAAAATGAAGTGTTACTATAACAAAAAATAAATCAAGAATCTTATAATTCTTATTCTTAAATGGGTTTATCTGCATCCAAACTTTATGTATAATTAATCCCAGACCGTGCATTCCTCCCCATATCATAAAACTCCAATTGGCTCCATGCCAAAGGCCGCCAAGCAACATCGTTAAAAATAAATTTAAATTACTACGGAATTTTCCCTTTCTATTTCCTCCTAATGGAATGTATAAATAATCGCGCAACCAAGTAGATAATGAAATATGCCACCTACGCCAAAAGTCAGTAATACTAGATGCTTTGTAAGGCGAATAAAAGTTTACCGGTAACTTAAACCCGAGTATTTGTGCTATTCCTATTGCAATATCAGTATAGCCTGAAAAGTCACAATATATCTGAATGGCATAACCATACACTGCCATCAAATTCTCAAGTCCTGTATAGGATTCAGGGCTATCAAATACTCTGTCAACAAAATTTATAGAGATGTAATCTGAGATAAGCATCTTTTTTATTAGCCCATTAAGGATAAGAAATATGGCATGCCCCAACTCTGCTTTACTTAAAGAATATTTATAAAATAGTTGTGGTATAAATTGCGACGCTCTAACAATAGGCCCTGCAACTAATTGAGGAAAGAAGGTAACAAAAAATGCAAAGTCGGCAAAATTTCGTACGGGCTCACAATCTTTGCGATAAACATCAATGGTATAACTTAAACTCTGAAAGGTGTAAAATGAAATACCGACAGGCAAAATAATGGCGTTAATATTAAAATGACTACCAGTAATGGAATTGCTAAAATCAGCTAAAAAATTATAGGGAGTTAAATTCAATCCGGTAAGGTGATTTATAACATCATTAATCAAATATGAATACTTAAAATAAGCTAATACAGTAAGATTTAATAGCACACTAAAAATTACTAAAACTCTTCGCTTAAGTTGCGACGTGCTTGTGCCAATAGCTATTCCTATTGCATAATCAATGGTTGTTGTAAATAAAAGCAATACAAAAAAGTAACCGCCCGATTTGTAATAAAAAAACAAACTGAGCACTAAAAGATACACATTTCGCACTCTGTTCGTTTTGTAAACGAAGCTATAGAATGCTAGTGTAATTGCCATGAATATCCAGAAATACAGTTGAGTGAAAAGCATCGGCCGTTCAGCATTATACGATACTATATCTATAAACCAATCACTCATTTTGCATCAAAAGATAATCGTTAAAATCATTCATTAAAGCATTATAAAACATATTACCCACAGCTCTCGCACCTGGAATACTAAAATGTGTAAAGTCCTTAGCAGCTAAAGGAGGGCTAGCAAAAACCCAGCCAGGCATAGAATTTTCGCCACCCATGGCTTCATATAAATCCCAAAAGACACAACCTGTTGCAAATGCAGCTCGGCGCTCAGCATCGCGTATACGTTTAATATTTGGATAGGATACAAACGTATCATCTACCTTCCTCGACATATCTGAAACACCTACCACAATAACAGGTACACTCGGATTAAGGCTTCGCAAAAACTTCAATTGCCGCATTAACTGAGCCTCATAACCCGAATAGCTCTTTAATAAATCAGGAACCGCATTCACTCCAAACTGAAAAATAATCAATTTAACATTAAGCATTGAAAACATTTCTCTGAATATTGTGGTATTCGTTTTGGTAAACTCAGTTCCCCTACTACCTCGTATCGCAATATTATCAACTGCCACGCCATGCGTATTATCGAGGGAGATACCAAATACATCGGGACTATCTTCACCCGTAAATTTAATAGTAAACGCTTTAGGCGTTTTATCAAATTTCCATTCTAAAATTTTAAGTTTATCCGATGGCTCTACCAACTCAGCATCTAAGGTAGTATCGTCATAAGCCATTTGCACAATAAAAGGGAGCTTATTATTACCATAAAACAAACGAAACAATTTAAAATTTCTTGATAGAGGATACGAAATATTCTGACGCTTCACTTGAATGGTTGCTTCATACTGTTTTCCAGGCTCTTTAAGAATCGCATCAAAATCATTGAAGCGTGAAAAATCCATCATTACCCCAAAGCGTTTGTGTTCAGCAAGTAAATTCTCCTTCCCTTTTATCCAATAATATTTCCAATTATCTGAAACATCAACTTGAATGGATACATTGCGATTGTTTCCGTTAGTTACGGGGAAAAAACCATTACCCGTGCCTCCAAATCGCTTTTGAAATTCATTACGAATATAAGAAGTGATACGATCGCCTTCAATTTGCGAATCGCCAAAATGCAAAATACGAATAAGTTCATTTGTTGATGAAAGATAAGCAAGTGCATTAAATAATGAATACATAATTGTTTTATCACCTGCTGGATATTCTAGGGATCGAACGCGCTTACGTGTGGTATCTGCAGCAATTCGTTTCTTTTTTATTTGTTTTATTAAACTGTCTGTCTTAAAAATTGAATCGCCGCATTTCGCATTTCCCAATCTTTTATAATCCACTACATAGGCAACTGTTTGGGGTATTCCAAAACTATCAGGCAATAAAACAAGAGTGCTCGATGTATCATTAAAATCAGCATCAACCACATCCATAACTGATGATACATCTTTATAATCAGATTCATCTGAAGCCCAAAAAGTATATGGTGCAGGAAAATGCAGACGTAGTTTCTCACCAAGAGGAATACCTTCCTCAGGAAAAATTATGGACACTACAAACAGTGCCAAAAGAATATAGATCAATACCAAAAATGATTGTGCCGGTTTCATGGTTTAGCTTTACCGACGGTGGCCTTATTACCTTCTCTTCACTTTCAATCGCTGCCCTGGTGTAATTTTATCGGCATCCGTCAAATTATTCAATCGCTTTATATCGGTATCTGTTACACCATATTTTTTTGCTATCAGCCAAAGATTTTCACCATTGCCTACAACGTGTATAATATAGTCACCACTTGTAGATGAAGAGCCACTTGACTTTACAGCAGAAGATGATTTAAATTTAGCTGCTCTACTCGCTGGTATATAAACAACCAATCGTTGTCCTGCACGTATTATATTACCACGTATCGCATTCCAATACTTCAAATCAGAAACTCGTACGCTATACTTCTCTGCAATAAGTCCTAAATTATCTCCCGACTTAACGGTATATACCAATTTGGCATAATCACCCAGAGGAGCTGATTTAGATATACTCGCAGTATTGTAGGTAGGCTGACGAAGTAAATCATCCTTCTTTAAATAGATAGAATCTTTATATGAGAAAATAGAATCCTGAAATTCTAAAAACTGACCTGTTATATGCAATGGTACACGTATAGCATAAGGGGTTGCACTTGCTGGTATTATATCATGACGAAACATCGGATTAATATCTCGCAACTGCTGAATGGGTACACCTAATACTTCGGCAACCTGATTTAAATTTAAATCATTATGAACCGTAATAGTATCTGTAACAATAGGCATATCAATTTCTGCTGGATGAATATTATGATCTTGATAAAAATTTACTGCATACATGGCAGCAATAAATGCGGGCACATAACCTCTGGTCTCTTTTGGTAGATGATAGTATATATCCCAATAATTACGTTTGCCTCCTGAACGATATATTGCTTTATTTACATTTCCAGGACCACAATTATAGGCTGCAATTACAAGAATCCAATCTTTATAAACCTTGTACATATCTTTTAAATAATTTGCTGCAGCATGCGATGCTTTTAGTGGATCATAGCGCTCATCAACATAACTATTTACATTTAGATTATACATGCGTCCGGTAGCATACATAAATTGCCAAAGCCCACTGGCACCAGCACGTGAAACAGCACGCGGATTTAAAGCAGACTCAATTACGGGGAGATATTTTAACTCCAATGGAAGATTATACGAAGCCAAGACTTCCTCAAACATCGGAAAATAATAATCTTTTAATCCTAAAATATATTCTAGCTGATCGCGCTTTCTATAGGTATATACATGAATAAAATTTCGCACAATAGGATTGTATGTCATGGTTATCATTGAATGAAGACTTTCTATTCGTGCAATATATTGAGAATCAGTGAAAAAAGGAATTACCGTATCAGTCGCAGGATATACTGTATTATCAAAACGTTCGAGAGCTTTCTCAACATACCATAAATTAGTTAAACTATCAAGAGTTCGCTCAAAATTTACCATTGTTTCTTTTGCATCAATAGGAGTCGTATCCATATTTAAATTTGATTCCTGCGAACAAACTTTTGACCATCCTAAAACGATAAACACAATTACTGTACAAACTATCTTCATTATTCTATAATTATTCTATTTAAAAAAATCGCATCCTAAAATTGCAACAAATACTCTTTAAAAAAGCAACACATCACATCAAACGATACAACTAAAAAGTAATTCTGCACTTAAAACCAAAACCTTGTGCATAATTTGTACGAGGTAATAATGCAGGTTCAATATGCATAGTAATCTTATCGCTCACATCATAATCAAATAAATTTGCATCAACAGATGCATCAAAAACATTAAGCATATATATAAGCCCAAAACCAATTATTGATAAATTTCGGTAACGCTCAAAGTTAGATCTGTAAAATTGTATTTGTTCTTCTACAAACGAGCTAGTATCAACATTAGGCAATGTCATCCAACTATTTGTTAATGGATCACTATCAATATAATGATCCATACCCTCAGTAAATATTTTGTAATTGCTACGGTTGGTTTTAAACTGATAGGCACAAAAAACCAAACCACCATAAATGATTGGAATTTTCCAATATTTTTCATTGTAAGCCTGCCCTAGGCCGGGTACGACCAAAGAGAATATAGATGCTAGTTGGGGACTATGATTGGCTATTCTTGCACTATCTTTTACCTCTTCAGGCGTTTTATTTTGTGCTGTAACATGAGGCGCTAAAAATCCTAGCTGAAGTAAAACTACCGCAGCAAAAAAAAATAATTGAATGTGATTTACCGTCCTTTTATAATGCACTTTTCTCTCTATTCATAACAATTTTAATAAACTGCTATTGATTCAGAAAGCGAAATTAGCATTTTTTTAAGAATTAAGTCTGTCTAGCCTCGAAATTATCTGTTCTAACTCTGTATCGTTGCCAAAACTAATAATGATCTTGCCTGCTCCGTTAGGATTACGTTTAAAATCAACCTTACTACTAAAATAACCCGCCAATTGTTCTTTTAACTTCTCAACTTCTGCCGTTTGTGCTTTCTTTGGTGCTTTCTCCAATTTCCCTTCTACAACTTCCTCAGTATCTCCTAAATTCCGCACCAATTCTTCCACCTGACGAACTGATAACTCATTCTCTATTATGTCATTATAAACATCTAACAATTGCTGCTGATCGTCAATATTTACCAATGCGCGGGCATGGCCCATGGTCAATTTTTTCTCCCGAATGCCCAACTGAATCTCCGCTGGAAGCTTTAATAATCGTAAGTAATTAGCAATAGTTGAACGTTTTTTACCTACACGCTCACTTAAACTTTCTTGAGTAAGATTACACTCATCCATTAAACGCTGATAACTCAATGCTATCTCAATAGAATCGAGATCTTCACGCTGAATGTTCTCAATCAGCGCCATTTCAAGCAGGTTATTATCATCAGCTGTACGAACGTATGCTGGCACTCGCTCTAATCCTGCCAATTTTGCAGCACGTAACCGACGCTCACCTGCAATCAACTGATAATGCTTGTCTGATATTTTCCGTACAGTGAGTGGCTGAATAATACCTACCTGTAGTATTGATTCAGACAATTCATTCAGTGCAACCTCATCAAAATGTGTTCGTGGTTGAAAAGGATTGGCTTCAATCTCTCCTATTGGAATATCAAAACTGTCTTTCATGGGCACCGTTTGTGGTGCTATATGCTTGGGCATATTGTAATCTTCAATCAGGGCATTTAGTCCGCGGCCCAATACATTCTTTTTACTCATAGTTTCGCTTTTCAAAAATTATACGTGAATTACTTTTTCTGCATTCTTAATGCGCGTCTGATCATTCTTCTGTAACAACTCCTTGGCAAGATTCAAGTAATTTATTGTACCTTTTGATTCAGCATCATATAATATAACTGGTTTACCAAAACTTGGTGATTCACTCAATTTAATGTTACGCTGTACAATGGTTTCAAATACCATCGACTCAAAATGTTTTTTCACCTCATCAACTACTTGATTTGACAAACGTAATCGCTGATCATACATGGTTAATAAGAAGCCTTCTATTTCTAACTCAGGATTAAACCTGCTTTGCACAATTCGTATCGTGTTTAAGAGCAATCCAATTCCTTCAAGAGCAAAATACTCACACTGAACAGGTATGATAACCGAATCAGATGCTGTTAACGCATTAATTGTAATTAAACCTAGGGATGGTGAACAATCAAATAATATATAATCATACTTATCGTTGATTTTCTCAACTACATGTTTAAGTATTCGTTCCCTATTAGGGAGATTTATCATTTCTATTTCAGCACCAACTAAATCGATGGTAGAAGGAATGAGATCAAAATTTTCCATCTCACTTTTTAAGATGATATCATTTGGATTAATCTCATCATTTAAACATTCATATATACCCGTTTTAATGGTTTTAATATCAAAACCAATGCCCGATGTGGCATTTCCTTGTGGATCAACATCTATAAGCAATACCTTTTTCTCTAAGGTTGCTAAACTAGCTGCTAGATTGATAGCTGTTGTCGTTTTGCCTACGCCACCTTTCTGATTTGCAATTGAGATGATCTTTGCCATACTTTTTGTTTTTTGCATTAATGATTATTCAATCTTGTTTTAATGAAAACAAAAATATACCTTTTGATATTCCAAGTCTTTTGGATTAGCTCGTAGTTGTAAACAAAAGTTTTTCTTTTTTAACAGGTTATTAACAATTTAAAATTATTTTGTTAATAAATAAAATGAAGGCTTTGATGAGTAGCTAGTTATAATTTTATAAAATTTTGATTTAGAAAAATACATATTTAGCAAA
This sequence comes from Bacteroidales bacterium, assembly GCA_038248505.1. Taxonomy (GTDB): domain Bacteria; phylum Bacteroidota; class Bacteroidia; order Bacteroidales; family JBBRXJ01; genus JBBRXJ01. The sequence continues at coordinate 12,450 of JBBRXJ010000056.1, read as the reverse complement.
CTCGTAGGTTAGCAGATCTTTAGACATCTGAATACATCTAGAATACAGACGATCAGCCATTTGAATTTCATCTTTTAAGAAACTTTTTCTAAAAAAATTCGCCTAACATTTTCTCAACTTTTATGCTTTACTTTCACTCCAAAGCCTACAAAGATCACTCATCATCACTCCGCTCTATCTCCTATTATGCCTCTAATAACAACGGATGCGCAACAGCATCCAAATACGGGCGGCATATATGAAATAGTACCTACCGTCGATTTCTTGTTCTTCTCCCCAAATGTTAACAGAACAGTGGCAGGATCAACTTGCTCTGGCGAAAAAACTACTTTAAAACCACTATGTATATCCATCTTTCGTAAGCGCTTTCTTAAATAATGTGCGAGCCTACAGTTAACACTTTCGGATATATCAGCTACTTCAACTAAAGTGGGATCGAGTTTTCCTCCTGCTCCCATAGAGCTTACAAGAGGAATACCTCTTTTCATTGATTGATAAATAAAATGTAACTTAGGCGACATGGTATCTATGCAATCAACTGCATAATCAAAATTCCCTTCTAAAAGCTGATCCATTTGTTCATCGGATATGAATTCATCAATTACATTTATCTTTATATCAGGATTTATATCTCGTAATCTCTCTGCAAATAGCTGTGCTTTGTTTTTTCCTTCATTTGAAACTAAGGCTATAATTTGACGGTTTCTATTACTCGATTGCACAACATCTCCATCAACTATTGTCAAATGTCCAATTCCAGCTCTAGCAAGCTGTTCTGCTGCATAGCCTCCTACTCCGCCTAATCCAGCAATAAGTACATGCGATGTTTTTAATAATTTAATTTTCTCTGCGCCTAATAGTAATTCGGTACGTTTCGTCCAAGTCATGTTTAAAATTATAAATAATTCAATTTCTTAGTAAAGTCATGCTAATTAGGTCGGAATAAACTAGTAAAATTCTTTGAAATCTGACTTTTCAGCTCACTCACCTCAATATTTTTCATTTGAGCAGCAAATAAATAAACACTATCAATAGTTTTTTCAGCTTCATCGGTCTCTAAAAATATTTTATTATTTGGTATTGAATGAAAAAATTGTGGAACTCTTGAAAATTTACTAAAAAGGATCATCCCAAAAGATAAATAACAGTAATACTTTAATAATTCTCCTGCTATTTTCTCACTTGAATTAAAACCATGAATAATCCAAGCCATTTTAGGTTTAAGCTCCTTTCTAATTTGTATTAAATCATTATATGCACGAACACAATGTATAATCATTGGCTTTTTAAATTCTTCCGACAATTCAATTTGTAAAAGAAAAACCTTTCGTTGCAAAGCCATATCAAAAGCTATCGATTTATCAAGTCCACATTCACCTATGGCAATACAATTAGCACGCTTTAGTACCTGCCTAATATTTAACAACTCAGCTTTAAAAGTTTCTTCTTTAACATGCCAAGGGTGAATACCTATACTATAGAAACAATCCGCATGAAAAGTACAATTCATGTTTTTTGCAAAAATGTTAAAAACACCGCACTGCACCTGATGATGGTCATCGGCATGCGTATGCAGATTAATAAAATCTGATGCTGAGGGAAACATTAGGCTGTTAAAGGAATTGTGTCACAAAACTTTCGAATTCTCTTAACGGCATCGCCCTTCCCTATCATCTCCATAATCTCTGTTAAATGTGGCCCCATACTGGTTCCAACCAAAGCAAGTCGTAATGAATTCATAACTTGCCCCATGCCCAAGTTATTATTGCTTATATAATTTTTTATTAAATCTTCAGTTGTTTCATTTTTGAAATCCGCTAAATTATTAAGCAAATCCGCTATTGATAAAAGAGCTTCAAGGGCTTGTCCTTTCCAATATTTTGCAATAACTTTTTCATCATATCTAAGAGGCGCTTCAAAAAAATAATAGGATTGATCCCATAAATCCTTCACAAATACGGCACGCTCTTTAACCATCGATACTACTTTTGTTACAAATGCTTTATCGCAAACAATATTCCTTTCTTTTAGTAAAATGATATAGGCATCGGCTAGTTCATCATCGCTATGCTGTTTCAAATAATGATGGTTAAACCACTTTGCTTTCTCCGGATCAAAACGAGCACCAGCCTTCTGAACTTTCTCCAATGAAAAAACATCAACTAATTCCGCCATGCTAAAAAATTCTTTTTCACTTCCCGGGTTCCATCCAAGAAAGGCAAGAATATTTACTAAGGATTCGGGAAAATATCCAGATTCACGATAGCCTGCCGAAACTTCACCCGTAACAGGATCCTTCCATTGCAAAGGAAAAACAGGAAATCCCATTTTATCACCGTCACGTTTACTCAACTTTCCTTGACCACTTGGTTTTAAAATTAATGGCAAATGTGCAAATTGCGGCATACTACCCTCCCAGCCTAAGGCTATATATAACAATACATGTAAGGGTGTTGAGGGCAACCATTCTTCACCTCTAATAACATGCGAAGTTTTCATTAAATAATCATCAACGACATTGGCTAAATGATATGTTGGCATTCCATCTGATTTAAAAAGCACTTTATCATCTAATGTATTTGTATTGAAATGAACATCATCGCGTACCATGTCTTTAAAACGAACATCAATATTATCGGGCATTTTAAACCGCAAAACATAATGTTCACCTGAGGCGATGCGTTTCTGAGTTTCTTCCTTTGATAATGAAAGCGAATTATTTAATTGCATACGCGTATGCAAATCATATGAAAAAGTTTTCTTATCAATCTCATAATCCTTCCTGAGCTTATCCAGTTCCTCGGCGCTGTCAAATGCGTAATAGGCACTACCACTAGCTAGCAACTGATCAGCATACTGCTTATAAATTGCTTTGCGATCGCTTTGGCGATAAGGGCCATAGGGTCCTCCTAAACTTCCCCCTTCTGAAATTTCAATTCCTAACCATTTTAGAGAATCTATTATATAATCTTCGGCTCCAAGTACAAAACGAGACTGATCGGTATCTTCAATACGTAAATAAAAAACTCCGCCATGCTTACGCGCAAAGAGATAGTTAAATAAAGCGGTACGAACCCCGCCAATATGTAATGGACCTGTTGGACTTGGTGCAAAACGCACACGTACATTATTCATCTTTTTTATTTATTTTAAAATTATTTATTACCATTAATAGTTTGTTAGTCGTCAATAAAATTTTAAAAACTAACATTCCCTATACCATCATCATCTTTTCCTTAGGTACAATAATAAAATCGCCCTGCACACCGCCCTCATCCTCTTTATGAGAACAAATTCTTGAGCCACGAATATAGAAAAAAAGATAGCCCATAGCACCTAGATATTCTTTTAATGGAGCAACATTCTCACTGGCAATCTCAACCTGCAATATAGGTTTGTGTTTTACGAGTAGGTTTTTAAACTCTTTCAATACAATGAACTCATAGCCCTCAATATCACATTTAATATAATCAATAGTTCTCAGTTCTGAAAACAAGGTATCTGGCTTACGCATGCTTGCTGGAAAGGTGATGTCACCTACTGCTTTTTTACCAGACAAAACACGGGTTGTACCAAAACGAAAATTATTAAATCCTTGTGGTATGCCCATCTCCACTTCAAGTCCATCTTGCGCACCTAAGGCAAAAGGCAAAACCTCAACATTTTTGCACCTTGATAAATTTTGGTTTAATACCGTTCTGAATAAATTAACCGGTTCTACCGCAATAACTCGACCTTGATTGCCAACTAACTTAGAAAAGATACGCGAATAATATCCTAGATTTGCACCAATATCAATCACTGTAAATGATTTCTTCACTAAACGATTTACAAAATAATGACAATGGTAGGTTTTATTATACCTCAACAAACCTGTGTAATAAAATATATAAAATAGGCGACTAACCCATCTCAAATAATTTTCAGTACCCAATAATTTTAAGAAAAAACGCCTTAAGGAATTCATCATGTTTATATATTTATCATTAAATTAAGCTAAGATTGAAAAAAATAATAGTCCCTAAAAATGAAATTACACCATTTTTTGGATCCCTCCTTTTATTTGACTAAAAAATAGATATACACAACTTAAACCTACTACCAATATTTTAAGTGGTAATAAAACATACGTATTACAAATGAAATGATCCATGGCTAAATAAACAAACATTACACCGGTAAGAAAAATAAAATCGGGGAAAACCGAACTTGGATTAATGAGTTTAAACTTTAATAAATATCTACAGCCAATGTAATGCATAATAAATAATACCATATATGAAATAAGTGTATTTATTGCTGCTACCTTATAACCGTAAATAGGAATAAAAATATAGTTAAGTATAATATTAATTGCTGCTGCTACAATAGTATTCATTGAAATTAACCAGGTTTTCTTTTTGTAAAAAGCAATGGAACCATACAGATTATATAAGAATACAAAAACATAGGAGAAAGCCACAAAAGGAATGATCTTATAGGATTCATAATATTTTTCATCTGCAATTATTATCACTATTTCTCTAGCAAAAAAGATTAAGCCAATGGCACACATGTATATAATCTTTCCATAAAAACGTGCTAATTTATTAATTCCTTTAAAGTTTTCCTCTTGTATATAGGACCAAAACATAGGCTGAAATGCTCTGTTTATACTTGACACTATAGCAAGCAAAGTCATCCCTATTGTATAAGCAAATGCATAAAGTCCAGTAGCTGATGCACCCACCAGCTCATTTATAATCATTTGATCAAATAACTTCAAAATAAAACCCGACAAAATATGTGGCATAATGGGCAAGCTAAAAAGCAATGCATCAACAGCATATTTCTTAACAAAGCGATGACCGCCCTCTTTAAATAAACACCATGCTGAGTAAGCACTAAAAACAAGTGTTATAATGAGTGTTGTGTAAACACGACCGTAATGGCGCTCGCTTGACAAATACCATATTGCAGCGAGGGAAATCAGTAAAATTATAACCTGTTTCGATCCAAGTAACCAGGCAAATTTTCTGCTTTGTTTCTTAACCTGAAATAATCCAATCTGAATTGAAAAAAAGATACCACTCATGGAAGTTAATGCAGCGGCTATTAAAATATATTCTGGAATACCATACTTTACGCTAATGTAAGGTAGAAAAAAAATCATTAATATAAAAAGAAAAACGGAGAGAAGAAAACTAAAAACCAAATTCGTAAAAAGATAATCTCTATGAGGATATTGTTTATTGACATAATTGATATTTATTGCCCCATCTATACCCATCAGAAAAACGATATTAAACACACTCAACAATGTCAAATAAATGGACATGTATCCATACTCTTCAGTACTAAGTAAGCGAGTTATAATCGGCATAAGAAAAAAAGAAACGAGCATAATAATCACATCAGCCGAAATGTAATTTGTGCTGTGCCCTAGTAGTTCTCTTAGGTCATTCTGAAATAGACGCTTGGCAATGGAGGTAATTTTTGACCTAACTTTCATAATTGTATAAAATCCAACAAATTCTTAGAAACCTTGTAAATATAGAACATTTTTTAAATAGATATCCATTTATTTCTGTGCGCATACATGCTATAAGTCAATATATCAAACATTTAAAAATTCAAAATAAAGACTATTTAGTACTATTAAAAGGATGTAAAATAAAATTATTGCACACGAGCTCTCTAAATATAAGATGTATATTAATTCTAATAGTAAACAAATGTATCCTTTTTAAGCGTTTTATGTATATTTGCTCGATTGTTAAAGTTAAAATATTTATGCAAAAATATTTATATATATGTCTTAATTACAAGTTCTTAAATAAATAGCGTTCCATTATATAAAGCATCATGATAACAATTGTCGACTACGGTATCGGAAACCTTCTTTCCATCAAGAATATGATTCGAAAGATCGGATACGACAGTCAAATATGTTCTGACCCTGATGAAATATACAAATCCTCAAAACTTATTTTACCTGGAGTTGGCGCATTTGATACTGGAATGAAGAATTTAGCAGATAGAAAGTTACTTGAAGTATTAAACACAAAAATAATAGTTGAGAAAATTCCTGTTTTAGGAATTTGCCTCGGAATGCAATTATTAACAAGAAGTAGCGAAGAAGGTATTTTACCAGGTCTAGGTTATTTACCTGGCAAAACAACACGTTTTAAAGTCAGCGATCTCCAGTTAAAAGTTCCTCACATGGGTTGGAATGTTGTGAAAATTGAGAAAGAAAGCCCGTTATTCAAAGATATGTTTGATGAAAATCGTTTTTACTTCGTACATTCCTTCCACGTTGAATGCGATAACAAGAGCGATATCCTTAACCTTACCGAATATGGATATAACTTTGTTTCGGCTTTTGAAAAAGATAATATTCTAGGTGCCCAATACCATCCTGAAAAAAGTCATAAATTTGGCATGAAATTATTAGAAAACTATATTAAACACTATTAATGCTTTCTGTTCGCGTCATACCTGTTCTTCTGTACAAAAATAATGGTTTGTATAAGAGTGTTAAATTTGATCATCTTAAATACGTTGGCGATCCTATTAACGTAATTAAGATTTTTAATGATAAGGATGCTGACGAAATTATTTTCCTGGATATTAATGCATCTAAAGTCGCCGCTGAGCCTGATTATAAAATGATCGGAAATATTGCATCAGAATGTTTTATGCCACTTTGTTATGGTGGTGGAATAAGAAACATAGAGCAAGTAAAACGAATTTTTGGACTGGGTATTGAAAAAATAGCACTAAATTTTAATGCTCTTAGTGATTTAAAACTAATTGAAGAAGCTGCTGCACTCTACGGTTGTCAAAGCATTGTTGGAGCTGTAGATAGTAAGAAAAATATGTTTGGAGCATACCATGTGTATAATCATGTTAAATCAAAAAACAGCAAGCTTAAAATAGAAAACCATATTCAAAACCTTGAACAAGCTGGTGCTGGAGAAATTCTACTAACCTCTGTTGATAAAGACGGGACAATGGCTGGTTATGATTTAGATTTGTTATCTTTGGTATCAAGCAAACTTTCTATCCCTCTCATTGCTTGTGGTGGTGCCGGTAGCTTAAATGATTTTAAAATTGCAGTTAGTCTGGCTAAGGTGTCTGCTGTAGCTGCTGGTAGCTTTTTTGTTTTTCAGGGAAAACACAGAGCAGTACTAATTACCTATCCTAAATATGAAGAACTCGTAAATCTTTTTTATCGTGATTAACAAGGAAATAAAAATATGTACCCGTTGCGTAATGGATACCACAGCATCAAACATTCATTTTGATGAACAAGGAAGATGTAATTATTGCACCAATTTCATTGAAAAATACAATCATGACAGTAAAACAAAACCAAGCGAACTTGAGAAACTAGTTGAGAAAATCAAGAAAGATGGAAAGAATAAAGAATACGACTGTATTGTTGGTGTTAGTGGTGGTGTCGATAGTTCGTATGTTCTCTATTTAGTGAAACAATTAGGCTTACGTCCGCTAGCTACACACATGGATAACGGATGGGATACAGAGTTGGCAGCAAATAATATTGCTAACTTGGTTCGCAAACTCGATGTTGATTTATACACACACGTTATTGATTGGGAGGAGTATAAAGACCTCATGAAATCCTTTTTCAAAGCTGATGTTATTGATATTGAATTGCTATATGATAATGCCTTGCATGGGGTAAATTATAGACACGCCAGAAAGTACGGCGTAAACTATATTTTGAGCGGAAACAATGTAGCAACCGAAGGTATTGTTATTCCCAAAAACTGGAATTGGATGAAATACGATGGAAAAAATATTCGTGCCATTCAAAACAAATTTGGAAGTTTAAAAATAAAATCGTTCCCTTTAATTTCTCTTAAACAATACTTATACTTCGAGCATATCCGTAACATAAAAAGATATGCCATTCTCGACTACATTGACTTCAAAAAACAAGATGCTCTTGATCTGCTTATAAAAGATTTCAATTACAAACCCTATCCTTATAAACACTACGAATCGGTATTTACCCGTTTTTACCAAAGCTATATTCTGCCAATTAAATTTGGGGTAGATAAGCGAAAAGCACATCTCTCTAGCCTAATAGCATCTGGCCAAATGACACGTATTGAAGCACTGGCAATACTAAAAGAACCTCCTTATAACCAACGATTACTTGAAGAAGATATTGATTACTTCATTAAAAAAATGGATTGGACAAAAGCAGACTTCGAAGCCTATTTGAAAAAACCAGAAATCGCACATAACGAATATGCTAGTGATATAAAATTATACCATAAATTACAAGAGTTTAATAGGAAAAGACAATTAAAGAAATAAAAGCTTGCTACAAAATTAAATTGCTTAAACCATAGCTAGTATATAATAATAAAATGGACAATTCTGCTAATGAAATATGGCATTTAGATGATCAGCCAGATATCATAAAATTTTCATTTTATGATAATATTTTACTTTGGCCATTGGTGCGATATCATTTATTTGAACTTAAAAACGAAACATTAAATAAAGCTGTTGAAGTACCAAAATTCAAGCTCCAAATATTTAAATATATTTTTAATATTACTTTTAATAATCCTATATTCATTTTCAAGAAAAAGAATATATCCACTATAATTTTAGGAAGCTCAACATCTAATCAATTTGAAGACGGATTATTTTTTAATAAAGTAAATGATCATTTTTATAATATAAATCCTCAATCTACTATATTTATTGAAAGGTCATTAGGCTTTAACATCCAAAAACCACGAACCCCTAACAAAATATTCTATCACGATTCAATTTTTATTCTTTCTGAAATACTAAAATATCTAACTATTGTACCAAAGAAAGAAAAAAAACGAATAAAAGAATTTATAGATTATTTAGTAAAACATGATCTAAACATTAAAAATGAGCATATCAATTTTATATACAATAAATTAACCAGCATACGAAAAAAGCTACCTATACTTAAGTTTTTATACAAAAATTTATACGAAAAATTAAACCCTGAATTTTTATTATTTGAGGATGCTAGTTATGGATCAAAATCATACATCATAAAGTGGGCAAAAGAAGAAGGAATAAAAGTAATAGAACCACAACATGGAATAATCAACATGCTTGCATATAGTTACGGCAAGGCAGGGTTTACAGATGACTATTTTAAATTTTTGCCTGATTATATCCTCATTTATGGAAAATTTTGGGTGAAAAATATAAGATCACCTTCAAAATTAGTAAACATTGGATTTCCATTTTTAGAGGAAAAAATTAAACACACAAATGGAAATAAAGCTAAAACTGAGTCTTCTATACTTATCATTTCTCAATGGAATATAACAGATCAATTCATTGATATTGCAATAAAGCTATCAAATACAAAACAAACAAATATTCCAATTTTATTGCGTTTGCATCCTAAAGATAATTTAACGCCTAATCAATTAACCATAATAAAAGAACACAATATATCAATAGATAAGAATTCAAACATATACGAGCTAATTCAAGCAAGTACTATTGTTATCGCTAGCTATTCAACAGTTATATTTGAAGCATTAGCATTTAATAAAGACATATTTATTCTTGATAATTATTTTGCAAGAATTGTAATACCAAGAGAGTTAGGTATATGGTTTTCAAACCCTGATGAATTAATTTCCAAAATAAATGATAAACCAGCTACCATGCAAACTGAATATACTAAACAAATATGGTCGCTGAATTGGAAAGATAACTATACTAAATTCATAAATGAAATATCTACACAAAAGCCATAAACAATATGCATTAAAATATAAATATAATTTCCCGTAATCAATTACAGTATAGCTTTTAAACATATATAAGAAATATGAAAGACTTAAAATTATATTCAATTTATAATACTGAATCAATTCACGAAGCACTCAAACGCCTAAATGAATTATCGGGTGATGTACAAACACTTTTCATTCTGCAAGAAAACGGAATAATGTATGGAACCTTAACGGATGGCGATTTAAGAAGAGCACTCTTAAATGGTTGCAAGCTCGAAGACGCTGTTTCCAATGCAGCGAACACCAATTTTAAATTCATAGAGAATGCCAAATCCCTTCCGAAAGAAATAAAATCCTACCGAGATTTAGGAATAAAATTACTACCCTGCCTCGATAAGAATAAAAAATTAATTAATTTATATGACCTTACATCCCGTATTAATGTATTACCTCTTGACGCGGTACTCATGGCCGGAGGAAAAGGCGAACGACTAAAACCCTTAACCGATAAAACCCCAAAACCATTACTAAAAGTTGGTAACAAATCAATTATTGATTACAATATCGATAGTCTTTATACGAGTGGTATCGACAATTACTTCATTACCGTTAATTATTTGGCAGAACAGCTTGAATTACATTTTAATGAGAAGTATGCACATTTAAAAGCAAAATGTGTACGAGAACCTCATTTTATGGGTACCATAGGCGCCCTATCCCTAATAGATTCCTTTAGTAGCGACTATGTTTTAATTATGAATTCTGACCTTTTCACAAATATTGACTTTGAAGATTTCTTTTTCTATTTTCAAGATCAAAATGCAGACATGCTTGCTGCTGCAATACCTCATAATGTTAGTATTCCATACGGCATATTTAACACACAAGGAGATGTAATACATTCTATTGACGAAAAACCTAATTTTGAATTTTTTGCAAATGCTGGTATTTATATAGTGAAAAGAGAACTCCTTTCGCTTATACCAAAAAACACTTTTATGAATGCAACCGATTTTATGCAACTATTAATTAATAAAGGGAAAAAAGTTATTAAATACCCTATAATAGGCTATTGGATTGACATAGGAAGACCTGATGAGTACAAAAGAGTTCTGGAATTAGCTAAACATATTACTGCACGATAATTACTAATAAATTTAAGTTGCGACCTAAAATTACGTCCTAAATAAAATTATCTAACAAATTGCACAAGACAATTTGTACTATAAAAAACTATTTCCTACATACCACAACCCATTCACTAATTAGAACCGTTCTATTATAATCGGTCCATTCAAGCAAATCTAAAGATTGAACTGAAAATAATTTTCCGTACAATTCATAAATATCCTTCTCATCTGCTAAACGAACAAATCCTTTGTCTTTTAGAGGGCCTTCATACACCTCTTCATACTCTCGATGGCCTACTATTTTTGAATTCGCTCCAACAAACATTTTATCTGTGAATGTTCGACTATAAAATAAGCCATCATCTTTAAGAATTCGTTTTATAGAACTAAGAATTCCTGCACTTGTAGCATGATTATTGCAATAAATACATTCACAATCAAGCACCGCATCAAAATAATTATCAGGATAGGGCATCTCCGAAATATCTCCTACCAATAAGTTGGCGGATAAAGACTCTAATGCAAGCTTCCCTTTAACACGCTCTATGGCCTGAGAACTAATATCTATACCGTATGCATCATATCCCTCTCTTGATAGAAACCAAATATTTGGCCCAGCTCCGCAACCCACTTCTAATATTTTAATTTCTGATTTGTCATTTCTACTCTTATAGTTTTTTGCAATAAAACGAATTGCCGATTCATTAGGATAGGATCCAAATTCACGTTCTTTATGTGTAGTCTCCCAAACTTGCTTTAATGTAGTATTTTGTGTCATTTGTTTAAGAATAAATATTTTATATTATGAAAAATTCCTATTGTAGTTTTAATAACCATTTGTCTAATGATATATGACGAATTTGTGGTAAATCATTCGTATCTAATCGTGGCAATTCATATCTCCCATGCGATGAAATATCTGCAATATCAACATCCGTAGTAAAAGCCAACTTAAAGTTATTTTCTTCAAGTATCCTAATTGTATCTGCATTATATATACCATACGGATATGTCATAGTCCAACGTTTGTTATCTGCTCCAATGGACTCTAAAAATTCTATTGACTTTTTTACTTCAAACAATTGCTGATCAGCAGAAATACTATCCATCCATTCATGACTGTAACCATGAGCCCCAAAATGCATCCCACAGCTAATCATACATTTAATTTGATCATGAGACATATATAACTCTCTGCTAAAAATCTCTTCATTTAATCCTACAAACTTCTCGAAAAGTGTATTTAATATAAGTTTCCGCACTTCGTCTGGCAACTCCATTTGCAATAAACGTTTTATAAAAATAACCTCGGCGGTATCAAATCGACTTTTATGTGCCAATTTCTGAAAATATAATTCATTAGATTCTAATGAATTATCATGCCTATATATATCTAGTAAACGAAAAATATCCTTAATAATTATTTCTTTATTTGGAGTAGAAGCAAGTATGAAATGTATTTTATTAACATCTAAAACAGTATGTTCATTTATCGCTTTTACAGGTGGATAGAAAGCACCCTTTATATTGTATTCATTTAGTATCGGAAAGACATATAAATAATG
>JBBRXJ010000055.1:0-24499 GCA_038248505.1 Bacteroidales bacterium | reverse complement strand
CACAACGTTTTTAATTCTGACATCTCTAAAGTGCTCTCTACATGAAAGTTCATCAGGAAATCGCTGAGGAAAATTTAATATTCATATCTTCTTTTTCTTGCGAAACTATCTGATTGTTACGTAAAAACGTGTCGATGGTGTATGATAATGCAGAATCAATATATATAAAGTGTAATGATTTTAATTTTTCGCAATTAGTGTATAATAAAGGAGAATCAGTTTTTGAATAAGATTTTGCCAAAATATATCACCAATCAATAAAAAACACAATAGTCTGTGAAACAATTTAAACGCCTATTCGTATAAGTATTAATAACAATTAAATTTGACAAGATTTTAAAGTTTTTTTATTATAATTGTAAAAACTGCCTTTAGCTATGCAAAAAACAAAAAATACCCTCTTATTCATTTTGGTAATTCTTTTAGTAATTACAAGTTCATGCAATAAAAATGAAAAAGTATTTATTGGATTACTCATGGATGATTACGTTCAGGAACGCTGGGAGAAAGATCGAAATCTAATTATTGAAGAAGCTGATAAACTTGGCGCAGCAGTTGAAGTAGTTGTTGCTATGAATAATCAAGATTTACAAATTAAACAAGCTGACGAATTAATTAAAAAAGGAGTAGATATTCTTATAATTATTCCCGTTAACATGGAATCTAGCTCAGTGATTGTTGAAAATGCCCATAAAAAAAATGTGAAGGTAATTGCTTATGATCGACTTATAAAAAACTGCGATCTAGATTTTTATCTCTCTTTTGCCAATGAAGAGGTTGGTGCTTTGCAAGCGAAAGCTCTTTTAAGTGCCTGCCCTAAAGGTAATTACGCCTTATTAAATGGACCTTACGAAGATAATAACTCGTTTTTGTTACGTATTGGTCAATTAAGTGTATTACAACCTGAAGTAGAAAAAGGGAACATACGCATAGTTTATGATATTTTTGCTGAAAAATGGAAAAGTGAATTTGGCTATGAGCAAATGAAAAAATGTATGGAAATGAATCACGATTCTATAGATGCAGTTGTAGCTGGTAATGATAATTTGGCTCGTGGAGCAATTACTTATTATATTGAGAAAGATTCAGTTCGCAAAAACAAGATATTCTTCTCAGGTCAAGATGCTGAGATAAAAAGTATACGTAGTATTATTGATGGAATTCAAACAGTTACAGTATATAAGCCACTAAAAGACATGGCTGCAGCAGCTGCTCAAGTTGCTGTAAGATTAGCTAATGATGAGGTTTGTGATAATAAAGACATCACTTCAATTAATAATGGCAAAAAAATGGTTCCTGCCATTCTTTTAACTCCAATCCTTGTTAATTCGTCAAACATTAAAGAAACCGTTATTAAAGATGGTTTTATAAAGGAATCTGATCTCATAAAATAGTAGTATCATAATTGGCTTAATTTCTTTATTGTTGTGCCTTTCCTATCGGTACAAGTAATTTTATTATATTTGTCTGATTAAATTTAAAAAATGATTAATCAGAACAGAAATATAGCTTTAACCTTTGCTATGACCAAAGGCGCCTATTTAGGTGGAATCATTATCATAATTAGCCTTTTTTATTTGTACTCTAGTAAATTCTTTTCGGGAGGCTTACAATTGTTTATTAATGTTTGTACCATTTGGTTTATTACAAATGGCGTTAGGCAGTTTAGAGATGAACAGATGCTTGGGGTAATTAGTTTTGGAAGAGCTGTAAAAGCTGGATTCGCAATTTGTTTCTGGGCCTCAATAATTTATGGCTTTTTTGTGTTTGTTACTTTTAAATTTATAAAGCCAGAATTAATTCAGCAATTTATTGACATAAAGATGAAAGCAATTGATGAGATATCAAAAAATATGCCCGCTTTCAGTATGATGCAAAATCAAACAAAAGAAATGAAAGTGTTATATCAGGATCCTTTTATTATTAGCATTGATTATATGATGCTAATCACTTTTAATGGATTATTGTTTTCATTAATTGCCGCACTATTTCTAAGAAAAAAAGAAACAATCAATAATTTGTAAAATGAATATTTCAATTATTATACCCGCATACAACGAAGCTGAATCATTACCTGAACTTACTAGTTGGATAAAAAGAGTAATGGTGAAAACCCAAATGAGTTATGAAGCAATAATAATTGATGATGGCAGTAAGGATAGTACTTGGAATGTGATCACAGACTTAGCATCAAAAGATAATTGTATTAAGGGAGTTCGTTTTCGTAGAAATTACGGTAAATCGGCGGCTCTGCATACTGGTTTTTTAAAAGCACAAGGAGACGTTGTTGTTACAATGGATGCAGATCTTCAGGATAGCCCTGAAGAGCTTCCAGAGCTTTATACCATGATTATAAAAGATGGCTTTGATTTGGTTTCAGGGTGGAAAAAGAAACGATATGATCCGCTTTCTAAAACAATTCCTACAAAACTATACAATGCTGTTGCCCGAATGATGACAGGCATTAAACTACACGACTTTAATTGTGGTTTAAAAGCATATAAAAGTGAGGTGATAAAAACAATTGAGGTGTATGGCGAAATGCATCGATATATCCCCGTACTTGCCAAGAGGGCCGGGTTTCATAAAATAGGAGAGAAAGTAGTTTTACATCAGAAACGTAAATTTGGATTAACAAAATTTGGATTAGAACGTTTTATTAACGGGCCTCTTGATCTTCTCACCATACTCTTTATGACAAAGTTTGGTAAACGACCAATGCATTTCTTTGGCACAATTGGTACCTTAATGTTTTTTTTGGGCGCCATGTCTGCCTTATTTCAAGGACTCCAAAAGCTATATTTTATTAGCAATCATATGCGTATTCGACTAATAACTGAAAGTCCTTATTTTTATTTGTCATTAACTGCAATGATTATTGGAACACAACTTTTCTTGGCTGGATTTCTTGGTGAATTGATTTCACGTAACTCAACTGAGCGAAATTATTATCAAATTGAAAAAGAAGTAAACCTATAAAAAATGGGTAAACGTATTGTTTTTATTGGTACAACATATCCATTTAAAGGTGGCCCAGCTGCATTTAATGAAAAACTTGCCCGGACTTTTATCTCAAAGGGGGATGAATTTATTATTCATACTTTTCGTCTTCAATATCCTGGTTTTTTATATCCAGGCAAAACACAATATGATGACAGAAAAGCACCGGAAGATCTGAATATAAATATTACGATAAACTCAATTAATCCTATAAATTGGATCAGGGTAGGTCTTCAAATTCGTAAATTAAAGCCAGATATTATTTTAATGAAATATTGGCTTCCCTTTATGGCACCCTGCTTTGGTACTATAACACGTATTGCTAAAAGAAAAAGTACAAAAGCGATTGCTATTGTTGATAATTTTATTCCGCATGAAAAAAGACCGGGGGATATTATTTTCAATTGGTATTTTAAAAATACAATGGACGCTTATGTTGCCATGTCAGAAAGTGTTGTACAAGAGATAAAGCATGCCGATCCATTAAAGCCAGTATTGCTTTGTCCTCATCCTCTATTTGATAATTTTGGACCTGTATTAAATAGAGAGGAAGCCCTTAAAAAACTTAAACTTGATTCGCATTTCAAGTATATGTTATTCTTTGGTATTATAAGAGATTATAAAGGCTTGGATTTAATTTTAAAAGCAATGGCAGATGAACGCCTAAAAGCTTTGCCTGTTAAGCTAATTGTGGCAGGTGAATACTATATCGACCCAGCTCCATACAATCAAATTATAGCTGAAAATAATCTTTCTGATAAGCTTGTTTTGCATACAGAGTTTATTGCTGATAGTGATGTGCCTAATTTTTTTAGTGCTGCTGAGATTGTTGTTCAACCATATAAAACTGCAACGCAAAGTGGCGTAACTCAAGTGGCCTATCATTTTAATCGTCCCATGCTCGTAACAAATGTGGGTGGATTATCAGAGGTTATTCCTCATAATATTGTCGGCTACGTTGTTGAACCTGTTGTAAAAGATATTGCGGACTCTTTGCTAGACTTCTTTATTAATCAAAAATTTGAAGAGTTTTCAGCTGGTGCAAGAGATTATAAAAAGCATTTTTCATGGGATCGTTTGATAGAGACTGTTAATAAAGCGTATCAATCTATTATTAATCAATCATAGCATGCCTCTCATTTAATTTTATTTTTTTCGATATATATTTATGCAAACAAGTTCTTCCATACAGTCAATAATACAACGATCAATTGATGTTAAACAGAAGATCATTAATGACGATCAACTGATTATTGCAATTAAGACCGCATCAGATGCTATAATTAACTGTTATAAAGCAAAAGGTAAAGTGCTCTTTTGTGGGAATGGCGGAAGTGCCGCAGATGCACAACATTTAGCAGCAGAGTTATCGGGGCGCTTATATCTTGATCGGGCACCTCTATCTGCTGAGGCAATGCATGTAAATACTTCATATATTACTGCGGTTGCAAACGATTATAGCTATGATGAAATATATGCCCGATACATTAATGGACTTGCAAATAGTGGTGATGTTTTAGTTGGACTTTCAACATCTGGAAATTCAATAAATATTTTAAAAGCGTTTGAAACTGCAAGGGCAAAAGGGCTGGTAACTATTGCATTGACGGGATCAAGTGGCGGGAAATTAAAAGATGCTTGCGATTTGCTAATTAACGTACCTAGTACAGATACCCCACGAATACAAGAAGCACATATTACGATAGGGCATATTATTTGCGAAATAGTTGAAAAAGCCCTTTTCGCTTAGCTATAATAACTTGGAATAAAAGCAAAATGGAGTATTATAATGGTTATTCGCAATGATATTCCTTTATTGTATCTCCAATTCTCTCTGCGCCTTTATTTTCAATGATTGTTAAGGCATCTTCGCAATACTCCCGAAGCTCTGTTTCTGAAACTTTTGTTCCATTCACAGTACTAACCTGGCGGCATGCTTTGCAATTTTCTAGTTGGCAAGCACTAAATATAGGAATTAGCATAATTGTTAAAAGTAAATATAATCTCATTTTCATATTTGTAGCGATAGGATTTTGCTTGGTTTTATCATTTTGATGGCATATTAATAATGAAATTGTCTTTATGATGCCGCCATATTGCGTAGTAAAATCTTTAATAAAAGTAGTTTATTTTTCTAGTTTTTAAGCAAAGTGCAAGATAATATTTTATATATTTGGAACCGCTTAAAAATTATATAGTTACATATATGAAAGACCCTAAAGCTTGTCAAAGTAAAGAAGAAATTCGAGAAGCTATTGATGTGATTGACAATCAGATTGTTAATTTGCTAGGCGCGCGTTTTCAATATGTTACAGAAATAGTTAAATTTAAATCACATGACCGAGATAGTATTGTAGCACAAGAACGATATAATGCGGTTATACATAAGGTTCGTGCTCTAGCAGAAAAAAATAATATAAGCCCTGAAATGATTGAAAAGATGTATCGTTTTATGATGGATTATAATATAAATGAAGAGTTTAAAATTATGGATAAAATTAAAAAGTAGGGTATTTAAAATTGATTATTCCAAATCATACATCAGATAATTCGGAGATTTGTAATAAGCTTAAATCAAAATATTTACAAAGTATATAATAATTGAAACAAACGTAATAAATAATAACATGTATAGAAAAGAAATTAAAATTATTGACTGCACCATTCGTGATGGTGGCTTAATGAATGATTGGCAATTTGAGGATTCATTTGTAAAAGCGGTTTATGATGCTTGTGTTCAATCGGGTGTTGATTACATGGAGATTGGATATATGAGTAGTGAAAAAGCATACTCACGAAAAGATAATGGTAAATGGAAATTTTGTTTTGATAATGAGGTTCGTGCTGTTATTGGCGACAATAAAGATACTGGATTAAAGTTATCGGCAATGGCTGATATTGGCAGAATTGAACTAAATGACATACCACCAAAATCGGAGAGTATAATTGATATGATACGTGTTGCATGTTATGTTACGCAAGTTGATAAAGCAATATTTCTTGCTGAACATTGTATGGATAAAGGATATGAGGTAACAATAAACCTTATGGCCGTATCAAAAGTTATGGAACGAGATTTGGATGAAGCGCTTGCTGATATTGCTAAATCAAGAGTGCCAATATTTTATGTTGTTGATAGTTTTGGTAGTATGTATTGCGAACAAATAGAACAACTTTGTCGTAAATATAAAGCAGCATTGCCTGGAAAAACCATTGGTATTCATGCTCATAATAATATGCAGTTGGCTTTTTCAAATACCATAACTTCAATTATTGAGGGATGCAATATGCTCGATTCCACTTTGCTTGGTTTAGGTCGTGGCGCTGGAAACTGCCATACAGAGACATTAATGGCATTTCTGAAAAATCCCAAATACAATCTTCGTCCAATCTTTGATGTAATTGGTAAACAACTTATTCCGATGCAAGAAAAAATTGAATGGGGTTATTCTGTTCCGTATCTTATTACAGGTATGCTTAATGAGCATCCTCGTAGTGCTATGGAATGGATGGATTCAGACCAAAAAGATGAGTATTTAAAATTTTACAACACCATTCTTGATGGCTCGCCGCTCGAATAAAAATATTTAAGACTACAGCGAAAATGTATTATCTCTAAATTATGCAGTAAAAACAAAAAAATCAGGATGCAATTTATTTTGCATCCTGATTTTTTATTTGTGCACTGTTGAGCTCCGCTGCTGCGCGATAAAATCGCGCGGCAGCATTGTGTGATATAACCGTAGGTTGTTCGGCCGAGCGTTCCGCTCGGTCGTTAATTATTTTATATAAAAATCCTGCTATCCATGGCCTCTGGCCATTAATGTGAATTCGTTAATAATACAAATATATTATTGGTTTGCGTTTACGGCCGGGAGGCCGTGTTTGCTTTGCGCTTCATTGTTGCATTGCAAACGACGTATTCCGCCGCAAGCGGAGAATCACCGCCGAACGGCATTTGTTTTTTAATACGTTAGGGCGAACTGTGGTAGCACAATGAAATTTAGTTTTGTTTGCTAGTTAAAAAGGATTAGGTTATTGATTTGGTTTTGTTGACGGCCGGAAGGCCGTAATGGAAATTGAATAGTATCTAAATAAGGGTTAGGCCGAGGCGGAGCCTCGGCCTAACGAGGGAATGGTATAACAAAAAAAGAGCCGGAAAACATTGTGTTTCTAGACTCGTGAAATTGAGATGGTGAGTGAAGTATTTTATAATGGACCTTATTTTATAGCTTTCACATAATACACTTTTTCATTCGCTAATAACTGAATGATATAGCTTCCACTTTTAAATGAATTTGTATTTATATTTTCGCAATATGTACCTGTGGCTTTGTTAACCAGACCACTGCTGTAAGCTAGTTCGCCGTTTGCAACAAAAATTCTGATTTGTGTTTTACTTTCTGTAGGAAGTGTATAGCAAATATCAACAGTGTTGCTAAATGGATTTGGGTTTACTTTTACAAATACATCATTCGAAGAATCTTTTATAAATTCAATTTTTGAAGGATCAATAACTTCTATTTGTATGGAAGAGGTGTCCGATATTCCACACCAATTGCCCGAAGTAACTGTATAAGTTATATTTTCAAATGGTGTTGCAATAGGAGTAGCGATGTTTGGATTATCTAGATAGGTTGATGGGAACCAAGTAATATTATTGCCTCCATTAATGACTAGCTGTATTTGGTCACCTTTAGTGCCGCTATAGCTTCGTAGACCATTTGAGGTATTAAATGCTACTACATCAGAAGCATTAAAATCTGAAAAATATCCGAAACGCGAACCAGTATTTCTACTTCCATTTATTATTCCTAAATGAAAGGTGTTTATGGTATTTGACAATAAATATGCTTTATTTAGGAGGATTTGGGATGTACTGAAGGGGCCTAGGCGCGCGATACGCCAATTACTATCGCCCAGTACAGGTACAAAGCTTGATAAATCTATGACGGCAGTAGGAATTCCGTTGAGTAAAAATCCGGATTCAGCACCACGTCGTACTATTATATTTAAGTAGAAACCATCGGATGAAGACCGTGTAAAACCAACATCAAGAGAGCCTGTGCATTTGTTTATAGGAGGGAGTATTGCATTTCCCATTTCGCATCCAAATCCGGTAATTTGCCATACGTAGCAGTTGAATTTTGATCGGATATGCACATACGGAATGTTGTTTGGGATTTTATACAAAACAGTTTGTGAAGCTGACATTGTACTGTAAAAAATACCATTAATAAAAACACTGTCATTATCGGCAGTGCCTAAAATATACAAGCGTTCCTGTATTGTATCATTCTGATTGATGCCACTTGATTGGTATGCCGTTCCGACCTTAATACTAGGATTTGAACGACAGAGTTGCCCTCTCAATGCAATATACTCATTGCCAATAATCGTTGTTGGTATGGTTTGATCGCCGGCATCATCATAACAGGCATCAACCAGTGATTTCATTGAATCATCATATAAAGTAATGGCAACGTTTTTTCCATTTGTCGTTACATGAGTTCCAGCCAAATGGTCAACCCCTGCTCTTACAGACCAATCGGGAGGTAGAGCATTTCCATTAGGGGGTACCGTTGTTCTGTTAGGTACGGCCAAATATACTTCGCCACGGTCAAGATTAATTGTAAGTGATGGTTCACCAACGTGACCATAAATTGGTATAGAGGAAGCAATAGTGACCTGAGTATTATCTTCTGTAGCAACAACAATGAACCCATTGGTAGCTTGCTCAGCCCAACCTGTATTTGTCATATTATACAAAGTCGTTTGGAAGGAAGTATAAAAATCAGTGCCTAAGGCATTCTTTCCTTTTAATGAATAAATGTCGCAGTTAAAGGAATTGCCATTTTCATAATAGCATGTAATTAATGTTGTTGATTTAATATGAATGCCATTGTTGTTTTTTCTTGGGGTTGACTCATATGCACCATAGAATTTACATACCTCGTTAAAATAAGGCGCTAGTCTTAATTTGTAAGATTCGTTTGCAGGCACTGAAATTGTTATTGGTATAAATGCGGGATTAGCAGGCATTTCAATGGTGATTTCAGCAGGTACGTTTTTTGCTGTAAATACAAATTATATTGAATCGCGTTGTGACCCAATATGACTTATGGTGTACCGCGGTGCTGCAAACCAAAATTCTTTATCCGTTTGCCCAAAAATAGATAATTGCATTGCAAAAGCAAATAGCAAACAAAGTAGTGATTTTGTGTTCATGGTTTTAAGTTTTAGAATACTAATAAACGAAATAAGCCGATTCATTTAAACGATTGATTATAAATTTGCATAAAAAAAGATTAGAATACATAAAATGAGGTATTTGTGATTGTGGTTAGAAGGTTATTTCGGACTAAAAGCAACATTAAACAGGATAAGCGCATGCTAGTATCCCACGTTAGGCCGAGGCTCTCTGCCGCGGCGTACTCGTTCTCATATACGATATTCAAATGAAGACTAATGTAACAACGGCCTCCCGGCCGTAAACGTTAAGCAAGCTAATAACACTGATTTATAATCATTAACAAAGTCAATTATATATTTGGAAGTTTCTAATTAAGTACTTATATTTGTACTTAATTAAATACTTAATGCATCTATTATGATTGCTGCAAATTACACGGAATTTAGAACGGGTTTAAAAAAATATCTTGATGATGTTGAACTCAACAATGAAACGTTGATTATTAAACGATCAACAGGGAAAGGAACGGTATTAATCTCACTTGACGAATATAACTCAATTATGGAAACGGCTCATTTGCTTAGTTCACGCAAGAATAAGGAGAGGCTTTATGAATCCATAAGCCAAATGAACTCTGGGAAGACCGTAAAAGGTAAATTAATAGAAAAATAATGAGATTAATATTCTCAAAGAATGCCTGGGAGGATTATATCTCTTGGCAAGAAGATAAAAAGACACTAAAGAAAATTAATGACCTAATAAAAGAGATTCAAAGAAATTCTTTTCATGGAACCGGAAAACCGGAACCATTGAAATTTGATTTAAAAGGATTTTGGTCACGAAGAATTGATGGCGAGCACAGAATCGTATATCAAGTTATAGAGAAAGATTTATTGATATATAGTTGTCGATATCATTACGACAAATAGAAATTATTGCTTCTGATTAGGCCGAGTCTCTCCGCCGCGGCGGACTCGTTCTCATATACGATATTCAATGAAGGCTAATTTAATAACCGCCTCCTGGCCGTAACCGATTACTTTAATAAATTATGTATTGTTGACAAAACAAAATATTGTATTATAGCAATGTGTCAACATAGGTTTTAAAATAGCTGTTGTGGTAGCACAATGAAATTTAGTTTTGCTTGCTAGTTAAAAAGGATTAGGTTATTGAATTGATTTTGTGGACGGCTGGTAGGCCGTAATGGGAATTGAATAGTATCTAAATAATGATAAGACCGAGTCCGCCGCGCCCCGACTATTTCAACTCATGATCAAAAATCGTGATTGTTTTTTGCTTGCACGCTAGTTCGCTCTATTTTACTTGATTGAAATAAATAATTTTACTTTGTCAAGTAAAAGGCTTTTGATATTTTAGTCGTGCATAAATGAATACCAAACAAATATAAATTCATGGTTGATTTAAGTATGAACGTACTAAGTGACGAAATTGTCATAAGTAAAATATATATAATACGAGGTCAACGTGTAATGCTTAATAGAGATTTGGCTGCACTTTATTGTGTAGAAACCATACGTTTAAATGAGCAAGTGAAAAGAAATATGAATCGTTTTTTGGAATATTTTATGTTTCAGCTTAGCCAAGCTGAAGTAAATAGCCTGAGGTCGCAAATTGCGACTTCAAGTTGGGGAGGTCGGCGTTCTTTGCCGTTTGTATTTACTGAACATGGTGTATTAATGTTGCCAAGTGTACTTAATTGTAGTACAGCAATAAAAATAAACATACAAATAATGCGCATTTACACCAAAATTCGCATTATACTGGCAACTAATAAAGAGCTACTAATAAAATATGAACAGCTACAAGAAAAACTTGCCGAGCATGACAATAAAAATATTCAAATATTAGAATATATTAAGCAATTTGAGGAAACCCAACAGGAATTAATAGAGTTTAAAGTAAGGCCTAAAATAGGATTCAGGCCAAGTTAATCTATTGAGAATAGTGATTTGAATGTATAAGCGAATTTTTTCAGTGGCAGGTATAGTGTCAATTCGTGTATGCGTATTAGATGTGGATTTGCTAGTCGGGGTGCGACCCGAAGTCCTTCGCTGCCGCGCGAGAGCATTGGCATCAATTAGCACCCTGCCCTACCACTTTACTTTGTTTTAAGATACAATTTATATCCCGATACTGTTTTTGTACTCTTATCGGCATTTGTATCGCTTGATGAATAAATAAAATTCATTTCATTATTTCTCAAGCCATCTAGCATTTCAATACTAACATTTGAAGACTGATGTCCTGAATATGATATCTCGTATTGTATGCCTTCTTCATCATCTAATTTGTATTCTTTTGTTTTTTCAAAAACCACCATCTCTTTATTCTTAATATTGCCTTCATTGCTTCGCTTAGCAAAATACCAATTGCCTTCTTCAATAAAATGAACTATCCCGTAATTCATATCTTTCTTAAAAGAGCCATTTGAATTTATATCTAATAATTCAATGTACTCCCATTCAATATTTTTTGCAACACCAGTAGTGATTTTTTGGTTAAAATAGGTTTCTTCAAATATTGAATCACGTCCTGATGAATGGACAAACGATGATGTTAAAACCATCTCTTTCAATTGCCAACTACCAGTTAAACGGGCTTTTCGTGATAGTAACGAAACAAGCGGATCGTTTTCTCCTTTACGGCATGAGACTAAAATAAAAACCAATACGATTATAACAACTATTTTTCTAATCATAAAACAATAATTTTTTTAAGCAATATTTTTTATTAATAATACCAAATGTTACACCAAGGGCAAACTTCATACTAAACACCAATTAGTAAGAACTTCAACGCTCTAATCTGTATTAAAAATGAGATTTGTTTTTATACAGATTCAAAATAAAATAACGAGCAAAAGCATTTCCATTTAAATTATTTTAACGCCAACGAAATGCTATTCCTGTATATAGGTTGATTCTCCAATAATTGAATATTTCACGCCAGATATAATTTCATTCATATCATTTACTACAACAAGTTCTTTTCTCTTTAAGCGATCGAGCACAAAAATCATTGTATAGCCCCCGTCTTTACCTTCATAGGTAGAAATACTATTCCCCGTATTAGAACTTGTAACCTGCATTAATACACGCTCTTTATCTTTTGCTTCTAATTCTTTATTGCCATCCATAAAATACCAATATCCTTTTATTGAATATACGTCGGTATGATTTTGCTGAGTAAATGTCCAATTTACAACAATTTCAAAAGTGCCGTTTTTTTTATAGTTAAGGTTTCTTCACCTGTTCCTAGTTTTGTTCCCTCAGTTTTTGTTGATCCATTCACCTTAGTTATTTCAACAGAGTTACCATAGGCTTCAGTGATAGATGATTTATCAAGCGTCCATTCTCCTACTAATCTAGCTTTTCGGTTTTTTTATGATATAAGCGGGTCGTTCTTGCCTTTTTTGCAAGCAGAGAATACAATTGCAAAAGTTGCAAATACAATAAGTGATCTTTTCATTTTTATTAGGTTTAGGTTAATTTAATAACAAATGTATAAACGAATACAAACAAAAAAGGCCTCAAAAGCATGCTTTTGAGGCCTAATATTAAACGTATTGTTTATTCTTGTGTAAGTGTTTGAGTACCTGTTTCTGAATACGAACCTGTGCTAGTATTTGTTGAGGTAGATGAACCTGATGCATATGAAGATACATTAGTGTATGTATATTTTCCATCCGTTACAATGATCAATTCTTTGCTCTTTAGTTGAGCAATATACTGAACAGATGCATCACTCATACCACTATTTTTACCTGTATAGGTTCTTGTGTTAGTATTAGTACTAGTATAAGCTGTACCCCATGTAGCAGAAACAGGTGTAAATACTGTTTCTTTTTTTGAAACTAATTCTGTCATTTGCATTACAAAACCTTCTTTGTCGCCTGTTTCTAGTGCTTTATTACCTTCAATAAAAAACCAAACTCCTTTTACGGTATTGGTTGAGGTGCTAACATAGGTTCCTGAATCATTATAATTACTTTCAGTAATTGTTTCTACTTCTGTATTTACCTCCGTGTAAGTGCCATCTTTTGCAATGGTTGTTTTTTTAGAATAGGTAGTTGGTTTAGAAGTAATGGTAGTATCTTTCCTAAACTCATAATAAGGACTTGTTGAAATTGTTTTGAATTTTGGTGTTGTTGTAGCATATGTCATGCTTGTACCGTCAAAAGTATTAACTGTAGTTGTTGAGTGATTTTTATCATCTGAACGCTCGTGGTCATCTACTGCTGTCATAACTGATGACTTTAAAGTCCATTCGCCAACCAAACGGCCTTTTCTTGAAATTAATGATAGACCTGGATCGTTTTCACCTTTTTTACAAGATGTCATAACAAAACTGAATAATACAGCAGCTATGGTAATAATGTTTAAAACATTTCTTTTCATAATTTTAATTTTGTTTGTGTTAATAATAGCATTTAGTTATTTGTAGAGCAAATTAAGCGCTTTATTTTTTAATATGCAAATATTGTATATGTTTTTTACGAACCCAAATACTGCATTATGTGTTATATGTATATAAATCTGTTATTTATAAATCATATTAAAATTATAGGTAATATTTAAGATAAATTAATGGAACAAAAAAAATAAAAGGGGATTTATATATTTAATGTGTTGGTTTATAAGTATTTGATGTGAGATGTCACACAATTACCATTACCCAAGCGGATCATCACTCCGCAACTCATCATTCGGCCTCCGCTGATCACCTTAATACCCCAGCATACTACCCACCTGAAAAGTAATAAAAGCAGCAAGCCAAGCCAAGCCAGTAGTATAGAATACGGTAAAAAACGCCCATTTCCAATGGCCCGATTCACGTTGTATTGCGGCTATTACACCAATGCACGGAAAATATATTAATACAAAGAGCAATAAGCTGATAGCGACAAGCGGAGAGAATATTTTTTGACCAATTCGATTTCCTGATTGCCATCTTGAATCTTGAATCTTTGTTTTTAATGATTCGTTTGAGTCATCGGTGGCTTGAAATAAAACAGACATGGTGCTAACAACAATTTCTTTTGCTGTTACGCCGGCAAGCAATGCAATACTTAAGCGCCAATCAAAACCTAGTGGTTTCATAACAGGCTCTATAAATTGGCCAATACGTCCTATATACGAATGTGCCTGGTGTTCTGATTGCATTTCCTTTTCTATAGCTATTGTTGTAAGCTCTGCTTGTGCCAATATCTGCTTGTGTATACTGCTATCTTTGCTGCCTGAACTTAAGGCTACTTTTGTTTCATTATTAACTGCTACAATTTGTTCTTTGTATTTTGATAGTAATTCTTCGTTACGAGGGTAATAGCCCAATGCCCAAATTAAAACAGAAGCAATTAATATCACCCCTCCAATTTTCTTTAAATATTCTGATGCTTTTCCCCACATATGAATTAAAATACTACGCGTTGTGGGTATACGATAGGGTGGGAGTTCCATTACAAAAGGGGTATCATCCGTTCGAAATACGATCTTTTTAAGCAACAATGCTGAGAGAATGGCAATAGATATTCCGGTCAAGTATATCATGAAAAGAGTGGTACCTGCATGTCTCGGAAAAAATGCAGATATAATTAAAACGTAAACTGGAAGTCTTGCACTACATGACATAAGTGGATTAATGAGCATGGTAAGTAAGCGATTGTTGCGGCTTTTTATAGTTCGTGTAGCCATAATTGCAGGAACGTTACATCCAAAACCCATAATCAATGGGATGAACGATTGACCATGTAATCCAATTTTATGCATCAACTTATCCATAATAAAAGCTACACGAGCCATATAACCCGAGTCTTCCATCAGTGATATAAAAAAGAAGAGTATAAGAATATTAGGAAGAAAAACCAGAACGCCACCAACTCCATCAATAATTCCGTTAATTAGCAAATCCTTTAATGGCCCTGTTTGCATATTGGTATCAATCAAATTTCCAAAGGTTGAAAAGAGTGATTCAATCCACTCCATAGGGTACTCACCCAAGCGAAAGGTGGCATTAAACATAAGCCACATAAAGAGAAAGAAGACTGGATATCCCCAATACTTATGTGTTAAAATATGATCGATTTTGGTGGTTTTATATCGTAAAATTTTTGTGCTCCCACTATATGTTTCTTTTAATGCACCAGCAATAAACCCATATTTTGCATCGGTAATAACCGATTCTGAGTCATCAGCACATTTTTCTTCTAAACATTTTATCTCGTGTTCAACTGTTTTTTGTAAATCAAGATAAAGATTTGATTGCTCAAAATCGCGAATAATTTCTTTATCTCTTTCCAGTAATTTTATAGCATAGAAGCGTGATGAAACCATATCTGTAATGGATGGATCCTTCCATATTACATCTTGAATATTTTTTATGGAGGGTTCAATATTGTTACCATAGTTAATATGTATATGTCGTAAATCAGTGTCGCGATCTTCATATACATCAACTACTTTATTTAGTAAATCTTTTAATCCAAAACCTTTCGATCCAACGGTAGGAATAAAAGGGATTCCAATCATTTTGCCTAAATTTATAAAATCGAATATAACTCCCGATGCATGCAATTCATCATACATATTTAAGGCCGCAACGACCTTTATATCCATATCAATTAATTGCGTTGTTAAATATAAATTACGCTCAAGATTTGATGCGTCAATAACATTGATTACCACATCAGGCTTTTCATTTATAATAAATCGGCGTGCCGTAATTTCTTCAGGCGAGTATGCAGTAAGCGAATAGGTTCCGGGTAAATCAAAAAGATTTAGCGTATATCCATTAAAACGTATTTGTGCCTGCTTCATCTCAACGGTAACACCGCTATAATTGCCTACGTGTTCTCGTGAATTGGTTGCAGCATTAAATAATGTTGTTTTTCCGGAATTAGGATTTCCAACCAAGGCAATATTAATGACACGACCTTTCTCTTGCGCTGTTTTCTTTAGCGTTTCATCATCAATCGTTCCTGTATAATTATCATGAAGCACTTCCCGTGCCTCCTCAACCGTTACTACATCTAATAGCGATGCTTCGCTGCGTCTTAAGCTAACATTATAGCCCATTATGCAATATTCAATAGGGTCTTTTAGAGGTGCATTTTTAATAACTACTACGCTCTTGCCGCGTACAAAGCCCATTTCCATTATTCTTCTGCGGAAGGCCCCTCTGCCGGTTATCTTGGTGATAATTCCTTCCTCGCCAGTATGTAAGTCAGATAGTTTCATTAATCATATATTACACAATTTTAACGTTTTTTAAGCAAAACATGCATTTGAATATAAAAAATATTGTCGGTGAGCTTTTTTGTATATATTTATAATTCTCAATAATTCTGCTTTATGGCCGATGAAAGTATTTTTAATAAAATAAAAGAGGTTTTTGGAACCTTAACTAACAATTATAACGTGCTAGAGGAGCAGATTGATATAAATCTGCAAATGGAGTTTTTTGACCAATCACGTAAGGTTAAGAAAGAATTATCGCCTGATACTAAGATTAGCAACGGCAATGATCTATTCTCCCCAAATTTATCGATTGATGAGAAAAAGTTATTGCTCTCTCGAATGGCATCCGTTGAGGATATTGAAGTATTTCGTATTATTGAACGGTTTATTGCTGAGGGCGAAAAAGAGCTCCACGAATGGGCTATTCTAGCAGGGCAGGAGAGTCGAATGCTCATTCAAAGCCGATTGCTAGATGAAAACCAAGTTTTTATTTCAACCGGTTTGGGCGGAAAAGGAAATAAATTGCGATATTTTGTTGTGTTGTTTTCTAATGACGGAACAGAGTTTACTGAGTTGCAAAACAGAATGTTGCGAAGTGAATTTGAAACTACTTTGCATAAATATACAGTAGATATAGAGGAGGTTCAGATCTATAAAAACTATGCATCCCTTCTAACTATGATTCCTATGGATATCTCTATTAAAGATATTTTTAAGGAAGCTATTCGGGAGGCAAATCAATTTGGCAACTTCCTAAAGGACAACTTTATTATAACAAATGTAAAACAATTAAGCCATCAAGATATTACTGAATTCCTAAATAAACATTTAGGTTCTGATGTGCTTTCAATGGATGAGGATGAATCGGATTGACCCTCGGTATTGTTTTGATATTAAACCTATTGGCTATAAATTCAAACGTCCGTAATTATTCGAGTAAGAATAATAATTACAGACGCTAAATGAATAAAAACACCTTGTTTTTAGTAACGATTCTATTCTTTTCCTTTATCTAAATCGTCAAAATGTACATCGCTAAAGCTATTGCTTGTCTGATGTGAATCAGATTCTGATGCAGATTCGGGAGAATGTTCAATTGATATTGTCGGATTAGAAGTTTTAATAAACCCAATGGTTTCGTTTAAAGCATCGGCGAATTTCTCAAAATCTTCTTTGTAAAGAAAGATCTTATGTTTCTCAAAAAAATATCTTCCGTTGCGGTTAAAGACCTTTTTGCTTTCAGTAACCGTCATGTAATAATCATTGTTGCGAGTAGCTTTAACATCAAAAAAGTAGGTTCTTTTACCAGCCCTTACAACTTTTGAATATATATCCTCTCGTTGCTTGCCTTCATTATCATCCGATTTATCCAGCTCATTCTCCTTTTCAATTTCGTGAGTTGATGCTAGCTCAACTTTTGCTTCTTCTTCCATCATCATAGCTTTAGGTTTAAGTTTTTCAATAGGTTATTTCAAAAATATGAATAAAATTTTAAAATAGCCTAAAATTTTGTGTGTTTTAAATACTTTTTACATTATAAAGGCCGAAAGTTATTTTCCGAGCAGCATCTGTAGCCGTATTGTTAAAATTGATTTACTTTGCAGTTCATAAAAAGAGGGATATTTAGGCTATGCTGAGTCGTAGGATATTGAGAATTAAGACATTAAATGCTTTGTATGCGCATTTACAGTCTGAAAGAGGCTTAAGTGACTCAGAGAAAGAATTATTTTTTAGCATAGGCAAAACCTATGATCTTTATTTCTATCTTATTCGACTAATCATTGATATAAGTGATTATGCAAATTCCCGCATAGAATTGGCATTACAGAAAAGAATACCAACTCAAGATGATTTAAATCCAAATACCCGATTTGTTCAGAATCGGATGATCAATTTCCTACGAAACAACACACAGATTAATAACTTTCTGAACAATAAGAAGTTAAGCTGGGTTAATCATCCAGAGCTAATTAAAAACCTGTATAATTTGATACGAGAGGCCGATTATTTTAACACGTACATGGCTAATCCGGATAGTACTTTTGAACACGATCAGAAATTTGTACTTGATATAATTAATAAAACCATTGCAGATTATGAACCGCTCTTTGAGATTTTAGAGGAACAGAGTATTTTTTGGAATAGCGAAGCCGATTTTGTAATTAGCCATATTGCAAAAGCCGTAAAAAGTATTAACGCGGAAACGCCTGAATCATTCTCGCTTATTGATTTGCATGAAGATAAAGATGATGCTGAATTTGTGAAACGATTGTTTCGTACCACCGTTAACCGACAAGAAGAGAACAAGGTACTTATTCGTGAATTTACCGAAAATTGGGATGTTGAGCGCATTGCTTTTATGGATTTGTTAATCATGCAAATGGCAATAAATGAGCTAACTGAATTTCAAAATATCCCCAAAAAAGTAACTCTTAATGAATATATTGATATCGCTAAGCTTTTCAGCACGCCCAATAGCAGTCAATTTATAAATGGGATTCTTGATAAAATTGTTATTAAACTCACCAAAGAGAAAAAGATTATTAAGCAGGGTAGGGGCTTGGTTGGCGAATCATAGAATGAAAAAATAAGGTTTTTTGAAAACTTATTTTTGTAACACCCAATCGTATATTTCATTTAAACGTTCTGATTCTTTCTCCCAGCAAAGTTCTTCAGCTGCCTTTTTTAGGTTATTTGTCCATTGTTTTTTATTCCCTTCGTCAAGTACTTTCATAATCGTATTTGCAATTACTTTGGGCTCATGTGAAGGACAAATTAATCCAATATTATAATTTTTAATAATAGCACTTACTTCAGGTAGATTGCTACAAATTATTGGTATTCCGGCCTGAATATAATCGAATATTTTATTGGGTAAGCTAAAGTGGTAATTCAGATTGGTATCTTTATCAACAGATAAACCAGCGTCTGCTGCTGCCGTGTATTGCATCATTTCATTGTACGGAAGCTTTCCTTTAAACACAACTTTTGCTTGCAAATCACTAGCCATAGCACGTGTTTTTAGTTGTTTTATAACATCACCACTGCCTAATAGTAAGAGAATGCAATTATCAATATGGGTCATCGCTTCCAATACTTCTTCGGCACCTCGGTCTTTATTTATACCACTACCCTGAAGTACTATTATGTTTTTATCGCTTGGCAGCCCAAGCGCTGCACGTGAAAGTTTAATGTTAGTATGGTATCTTTTTGATATATTTCGAACAACGAATACTTTTTTTGAATACTTGTCTGAATATATCTTTGCAATACTATCATTTACAGTATAAACCGTTTTCAATCTCGGAAAGATGAACTTTTCAACAGCCTCCCAAATTCGTTTTTTTATAGGACTATCTTGTAGTTCAGGCACCTCTGTGTAGTATTCATGGGTGTCATATACGAGATCTTTCTTTCGAATAACAGAAACCAAATAATGCGCAAGCAAGGTATCTAAGTCATTTGCAAGTAAAATATCACATTTTTTAAAGAGCATATAGAAGAACAAGCGCAGGTTGAATTCAGCATAAAACCCAATGCCTTTGCGGAAAATCATTCTGAATCGTATGCAATCAAAAGGGATTGAGGTAACAGCTAAGCTACCAGGTAATTTACGTCCAATTAAAGTGATGTGGCAGCCTTTGCTCTGAAGGTAGCCACAAATTTTTAATACCCGCTGATCGGTAACTAAGTCGTTGGTTATGGATGCTAGAACTCTTTTCATGTTTTTAATAGTACTACTAAAATAATTAATAATATCAATAAATCACTTATTATACTTTCTTTATTGCTAAACAGGTTCCTGATTTTAACTCTTACATTTCACTCCGGTTCAATTTTTCAGCTAGTTTTTACGTTACAACTTTATTCTATATCTTTACATTATGTTGGCAATTAAAGAAAATATTTCATTAAAAACACTCAATACCTTCGGTATGGATGTGCAGGCTCAGTATTTTCTTGACTTGCACAATGAGTTTGAATTATTTGAATTTATTAAACAATCAAAAAGCTGGCCTAAAACATTAATGCTTGGTGGTGGAAGCAATATTCTTTTCACAAAAAAATATGAAGGATTGATTCTTCGGCCTATGTTTAAAGGTATTGTAAAGGTGCAAGAGACCGATACAAAAATGATGATTAAAGTGGCTGCTGGCGAAAATTGGGATACGTTTGTTGCAGCTACTGTAGAGATGGGATTGGGCGGTTTAGAAAATCTCTCACTTATTCCAGGTAATGTTGGAACATGTCCTATTCAAAATATTGGAGCATATGGTGTAGAAGTTGCTGATGTTTTAGAATCGCTTGAAGCAGTACATTTGCTTAGTGGAGAAAGAATAACTTTTAATAATGCAGCATGTCATTTTGGATATCGCGAAAGTATTTTTAAACGGAGTGATTATAAGAATTATCTTATTACATCACTTACGTTTTGTTTAAATAAAAACCCCACATTACACACGCAGTATGGCGATTTGCAAAATGAAATGCAGATGTTAGGAGTTCACGGTATTGGTGGGTTGAGACAGGCCGTTATGTCCATTCGTAAACGTAAACTACCCGATCCGGAAGAATTTGGTAATGCTGGTAGTTTCTTTAAAAATCCTATAGTTAAAAAGAAAGATGCAGATCGTATTTTGAGTGATAATTCGAATGCTCCCTGCTATCAGGTAAAAAATGGAATGTTTAAACTCTCTGCTGCATGGTTAATTGATCAATGCGGATTAAAAGGCTTTGAGCATGGCCGTGCTGCCGTACATTCAAAACAGCCATTGGTATTAATAAATAAAGGGAATGCACAAGCGTCAGAGATTATTGAACTCTCCCAAATGATTATTAATAGAGTCTTTAGTAAATTTGGAATTCAATTGCATCCAGAGGTGAATATTATTTAAACGAAATAGCTTATATTAAAAAATCGCTATTTTTTAATTAGCGGTTTTTTTGAAAAATGTTGTTCTATAAATGCACCAATATCATTCTATTTTACGATTGATAGTTTATGCTTCTCCACTATATCTCCATTATCAATCATTATTAGATATAATCCAGAAAGCCATGAATTAGAGTTTATTTCAATACTTGTATTAGAGGAAGTTGTTTGATGCACAAGTTGCCCATTTGAATTGAATATATTAATTTTTGAATCTATAGCAATGTTTTCAATCATGAATTTTGAATTAGTCGGATTGGGGTAGATTTTTACCGAAGTAAGAGATTCTGATTCTTCAATCGATGTAGGGTCTTCATCAATACAAGAAACTGAAATTGCAAAACCATTTTTTACAACAGAGACATCCGTTTTAAAATTCAGAATAATAGGGATGCCTGCTGTAGGTGATATTATTGGATCCGGTATAGTACTTCCGAAATATACGCCAATTCTATTGGCTAACTGATAAACCCCTGAATACACTTCTAGTTTATCATGTGGAGATTCTGTATCAAATGATAAAAAGGTTAATTTTAATTTTTGATTTGATGAGTTTGGGCTCAATATTACTATCGAAGAATCAATCTTGTTTGAGTAAGTTCCAGTACTCCCGCCATTATCATAAATTACATAATCACACGTTTTTTTATAAATTCTTGAATTAAGAGGCATCATATGACTTTCATCTATACAAGAGATTTTGATTCGAAACCCTTGAGAAGTATTACTTACATCGGAGCGGAAGCGAATTGTTAAAGCACTTTGGGCATTGCTTGCTGTTATTAAGATTGGAACTGATGATATACCTGAAACGTTTTTTATCAACGGTGAAGCTATACTCGTTCCATCGTAGAAGTTTATATAATCATAGGTAGTTTCTGTATTTAGGAAATCCAAATATACCGTAACATATTTATTGCTATCACCAGGATAAATAGTAATACTTCCATCCATCGAATTGTTATAATTTCCCATGGAACCCCCAATATCGTAGATGGTTTCATCGCAAGTTGTAATCTGTATATTTCCGCTAGCAGGAATATTTATTTCTATTGGAGGATCAACACATGAAGTTTGAATTTTAAAGCCAATGCGTTGAACGGAATTATCCGAGGTAAACATAATAGTTAGCGCACCACATGGATCCATAGAAATAATGTCGCTTATGTTAATGTTTCCAGAATAATTACCAATTAAAGTATTAAAACCAACACCATTATATATTTTAATTGAATCATAGCCTGATTCTGTTTGGAAATAATCGAAATGAATTTTTATTGTTTTACCCGGAGTTTTAGGATTAATAACGATATAACCATTTGAGTTTGGTAAATAATTTTGATCTCCGCCATTAGCATAAATAGTCGTATCACATACTGAAACTACAGTGCTTCCATTGGTCGGAATTACCAAGCCATCAAATGAGGGAATGTTGCAACTAGCTTGTATGGAGAAACCAGATGATACGCCGCTAGCATCTGTTTTTAATAATAAAAAGAGACTGCCAGAATCAGTTGTAGCATTTATAGTAGCTGGAATACTAGCCCCTGTTAATGCGGCAATCCTTTGAGCATTTATATCAAGCCCGTTATAAATAAACAAGCTGTCACCCGTTAATAAATTAAATTCATTAAAACTAATTCTAATTTTACTCTCAATGCTTGATGGTTTTATAAGCATGCTGCTATTTAAGTTATTGCTATAATTACCAATTAATCCACCATTATCAAATATTGTATTAGTACATGTTTTTAACAAAGTTGTACCACTATTGGGGAAATTGCTCTCTGGTAAAGGATCAATACATGAGGTAATAAATTTGAATCCGCTGCTTTGTTCGCTTGCATTCGATGTGAATTTAACGGTAAGTACCCCCGAAGTATTTGAAGAACTTGCAGTAATAATTGAAGGTATTGTATTTCCAGTGAGCGTCTTTATAATAGGTGAAGCAGTTGAGCTGCCATTATATATAGTCATTACATCTCCCGAGGCAAGGGAAAATTCCTGGAATTGTAATCGTACTCGTTTTCCTGCTGTTTGTGGCGTTATAACTAAGACTCCATTTGTGTTTGATTGATAGTTGAATTTGTAACCATTATCATATATGGTATCTCCGCATGATGTAATGTTTACAGTGCCTGTGGCAGGAACAAGATTATCGTGTGTTGGAGTAACCGTTGCATCGGATGAGCATGTTACAAAAGCTCTAAATCCTTGCGCTACATAATTTGAGTCGGATATAAAATAAAACTTAACACTTCCATCTGTTTGCATGGATGCCAAAGGGTATCCATTATAAGAACGTTGATATCCAGACAAACTCATAAGAGTATTGGTGGCGCTCGTTTTTAATCCTCCGACAAACTCGAGCATATCATAGCCAAAATGGTTATTTATCGCAACATGCTGAAATGTGAGATTTACCCTCTTTACCTCAGCATCAGGTAAGATTAATAAAGTGTCGGCTGAATTACTAGCGTAATCGCTATACATGCCTCCATTGTCATATATTACGTTGTTACATGTTTTAATAACCTTCATACGATTAGGAATCATATCTTCGTATATGTTTTTTGGAAATTCACATACCTTTATTTCGCAACCATAATTAAAAGATGAAGTGTATGGATGTGTTATTAATCGTATTGTAACGCTACCATTTGAGCCAAGGTATTCACTTCAATTATAGATATTACCAGATAACATCCCACCTTGTAGTCTTTTTAATATCGGACTTGTGATATTTGATCCATTGTATATTTCTATGTAATCTTGAAAATCATCGATATCCCACATAATTGGCATAACGGCTACCATATTTGCGCTACTTGTTGGTGATATAGTAATTGAACCATCGGCATTTGGTAAAATACCAGAGCTGGCGCCTCCCATATCATAAATAGTTGTTAAACTGGCTGTTATTTTGGTATTTTCCGATGTGGGTATATTTTGAGCAATAAGATTAATAAATATGTTTAACCCAGAAGTCGCAGACATAACAAAAAAACATTATAATTAATTATAAATAAATTAGTTATGTCTTTGACAGTATCACCTAAAAGGTGATATTTGCAACAGCAACAGCAAATAAACTATCCATGGATAAAATCACACAAT
>JBBRXJ010000054.1:0-24589 GCA_038248505.1 Bacteroidales bacterium | reverse complement strand
TTGACGCAAAATGTCAATTACAAGGGGCCTCGAGCCCCTTATAATTGAAGCGAACAAAGCCTCCGAATCAAGATGTATTCTATGCAAATTGTTTGAATAACGAAGGGATAAAACGGTCAACGTATTTCAGGCATGAACATGGTTTTCTCGTCCTCTCATTCTTTTTTTCTCTTTCCTTCCTTATGCAATTTACTATTATTCCAGCTATAGGTGAAATACACTATGAGTCCAATAGTCATCCAAATAAGCAGCCGAATCCATGTATCTTGAGGTAATCCTACCATTTGCAAAACAGCAAAAAAGGCCCCAAGTATAGGTACGTAAGGCATGAACGGAGTTTTAAACGGACGATGAATGTTGGGATGCTGATAACGTAGCACCAATACGCCAATACAGACCATTGCAAAAGCAGCTAGAGTTCCTATTGATACTAATTTACCGAGAACGCTTATGGGAAATAATCCAGCGATAACAGCAGCTACAAGACCACATATTAAAGTTGAGATATATGGAGTTTGATATTTTGGATGTAATTTACTAAACATCTCTGGTAATAGACCATCTTTAGACATGGAGAAAAAGATACGTGGTTGCGCCATCAATAAAACAAGTACTACCGAGCTTAAGCCTGCAATGGCGCCTAACTTAATAAAAGGACTCAACCAATGCATTCCTGCGCCAGTAGAATCGATAGCTATTGCAACAGGATTAGGTACATTAAGCTTTGTATAGTGAACAATTCCTGTTAAAACCAATGAAAATAAAATATACAGTATGGTACACACCACCAATGAGATCATAATACCTATTGGCATATCTCTTTGTGGATTTTTAGATTCTTGTGCAGCAGTTGATACCGCATCAAAACCTATGTAAGCGAAAAAAATAACGCCAGCACCTCGTAAAATACCGCTCCAACCAAACTCGCCAGAAATGCCAGTATTAGGAGGGATAAAAGGTTTCCAGTTATCGAGATTAATATATGAAATACCAAAGATGATGAATAATAAAATTACGGTTACTTTTAATATAACTATTACATTATTAAAATTAGCAGATTCCTTAATACCCACAACTAAAAGCCAAGTAACCACTACTACAATGAGTATTGCTGGCAGGTTCACATAGGACCCAGTCATCACCCAACCTTCTTTTAGGGTATGATTAAATGGTGCCGAGGTTAAAGAAGGTGGTAAATGAATATGTAAGTTCTCGCTAAAAAAGTTTGTCACATAACCCGACCAGCTAACAGCTACAGTTGAGGCAGCGAAGAGGTATTCAAGTATCAGGTTCCAGCCTATTACCCATGCCATAAATTCACCCATGGTGATGTATGCGTAGGTGTATGCGCTGCCTGAAATAGGAATCATAGCTGCAAATTCCGCATAGCACAAGCCAGCAAAGACACAAGCCAAACCCGAAAGGGCAAAGGATAATACAATGGCCGGTCCAGCATAATTGGCACTCGCTTCACCGGTAATTACAAATATACCAGCACCAATAACAGCACCAATACCAAGCATTACCAAACTCATGGCACCAAGAGATTTTTTCATACCCCCCTTTTCGCCGTGTTGTATATCTGCTATCGCATCTTCTAACGATTTTCTCTGTCGTAATCTCTTTAACATAGGCTTTGTTTTGAAATATTTTCTTCAAATATATAAAAAGCTTGAATAAAGTGAATAATAATTGATAAAGAAATGAAGATAAGAGGATTGAGTAATGACTGGTGTTGAGAGGCAAATCTTAATTAGTTATCACAAATGCTAAAAATGAAATTGAAGCATTATTAAACAAAAAATGGGATACGATTTTATTAATAATATGGTTAAAACTATTTTCACAGTAAAAGTCTTTGCCTACTATGGTGATTTTCACTCATTTTTTGATTTTTCTTTGTATTTTAATAAATATCAATATCTTTGACTTTATAATGATAAAGCCCTATTATTAATGCTTTCTATTTTTAAAAATATTTGCGATTTGATTAGAACGATCATTGATTATTTTTATCCACCTTTTAGTAAATATGTTTCATTACGTTTATTTAGATATGGAATAACAGGAGGCCTAAATCTTGTATTTGATTGGTTTTTGTATTTCATCATTTACAATTTTATTTTGCAACACCAAATGTTGAACTTAGGTTTTATAACACTTAGTTCGCATATAGCTAGTATGCTTGTTAAATTTCCTATTGTAATTGTTACTGGCTTTTTAATGCAGAAATATGTGACCTTCTCGTATTCTGAATTACGAGGTCGTGTTCAATTATTTCGTTATATTGTTGTATTTTTTATAAATCTTACAATAAATTATATAGGATTAAAATTACTTGTAGATTATTTTCATATTTATCCAACGCCTTCCAATATGATTATTTCAGTATTTACTATTGTGGTTAGCTATTTCTCTCAAAAACATTATACTTTCAAAATCATCAATATTCCACAAATAACTGATTAGTTAGTGTTTTAAAAACACCTTAACTCTAAATGTTTTATGGAAACAGCCTTTTGAACATGTTTTAACTTCTTTCTATAAAGCTGGAATGATTCAATAACTTGTGTCTCATCCAAAAGAATTCAGCGAGGCCATAATACTTGCGATTTCTGATAAACAACCCTTTTCACATCGAGCTGCTTACGGTGTGCCGTAGGTACACAATATATAAGTATGACAATTAATCATATTGTAAGAATGCTAATTGGGTGGGATTACAAATCAAATATCATTTTAATGTTAGACTAAGGTATATTAGCAAAAGGTATTATTCTTGTGAATTATTATTGGAGAATCAAATAATAATTTATTTCAACCTTTAATCCACCTTAATAATATTATGTTTAATTGCCCACATCACCAAATTTGCGGTGTTTTTTGTATTGGTCTTTTCTAGTATGTTAGCTCGATGCTTATCAACGGTTCGTTTGCTTATAAAAAGTTTATCGCCTACTTCTTGATTTGAAAGTCCTTCACAAATAAGTTTTAGTATTTCTATTTCTCGGTCTGAAATAATATCGGAATTTGGATTGTGAAGAATACCTGAAGTCTTAATATTTTTTACAATAGAATAAAGTAATTCGGGCGAGAAACAATTCTCGCCATTAGCTACTGTATTTAGTGCTTCAATGAGCTGAGGGAAAGGTGAGTTTTTTACAAGAAATCCTTTTACCCCTGCTTCAATCATTTTGTAGTAAAATTCTTTTTCTCCAAACATAGAGAGCGCAATAATTTTCAAATCTGGAAATTGTTCCAGCGCTGTTTGAGTGGCTTCAATACCATTCATGACAGGCATTTCAATATCCATTAAAATAATAGCATCTGTGTATTTTGCTATGAGATTTAAAAATTCTTTTCCATTAGTAGCTTCAGCAACTACCGTAAATTTATCTGAATTATTGAGTAATAATTTTAAGCCATCTCTAAATAATTGATGGTCGTCAACCAAAACTATGCTATGTTTCATCATTTATATTTATAGGTGTTTTAATACTAATATATGCCTTGAAGCCATTGCCAATTTTGCTTTCAAGATTTGTGTAGCCATTCAGTGATTTTATGCGTGAAATCATATTTTGTAATCCCATCCCACTACTATCTTCATTTAATAGTTGTTTATCTAAATCAAATCCTTTGCCATCATCGTCATAAAGTAATTCAAGTGTATCACCGCTAAGGTTTATGGCAATACTAATATTGCTAGCTGCGGCGTGTTTAATGGTGTTGTTTACCATCTCACAAACGGTTCTATATAAAATTACTTCGAGATCTCTCGAAAAACGTTTTCTGGCAATATTGTTGTTAAAGTTAATTTCAATACCTCTATTGGCTGTCATCTTTTCGGTAAATGATTTTATGGATGATGCAAGACCAAAGTGATTTAAAACAGAGGGACTCAAATTATTCGCAATTTCTTTAATGCTTTTAATGGCTTCGTCAACTGTATTTTCGGTATTGATTAAAATGCGTGTATCACCCTCAGGTCTTGTATTTTGAGATAATGCCGAGAGCGACATCTTAACTGATGAAAGCAATGGCCCTAAGCCGTCATGCAAATCTTTGGCAAAACGTTCACGCTCTTTTTCCTCAGTACGCAGAATAGCATTTAATACACGACGTTCAGCAATTTTTTGTGTCTTTTCAACTTTCTTCATATAGTTGAATATTTCTGGAATAATTAAAACTCCAGAAGCTGTAAGTATTGATATGGCTACGGCCAACCAATCATTTAAGAAGTTAATACTTTCGTTATTTCCATTGTAATATTCGATTAACTCTATCAGTCGGCGTATCGCCATTAACAACAAACCGAGTGAAATAAGTATCCACGACACTTTGTATTTAGT
Organism: Bacteroidales bacterium; assembly: GCA_038248505.1. Classification (GTDB taxonomy): domain Bacteria; phylum Bacteroidota; class Bacteroidia; order Bacteroidales; family JBBRXJ01; genus JBBRXJ01. The sequence goes on along the minus strand of JBBRXJ010000054.1, from coordinate 20,237 downwards.
TACTTTTGTTAAGCGAAATGCAATAAAAGCAGCTAAAAATTGAATTAAAATTGATAGTATAAGTGCAATGAATCGTATCATTATACAAATGTAAGAAAAGCCCTGTCATTTTCTTTTTTTACTAGTAGAGAATTTTGAATTGATTCTGCATAATGATACACCAAAGACAAATTTCATACTAAAATACTTCAGCGTCCTGCTTTCATCGATATATAAGAGATTTGGTTTCATTAGAAATCAGTAAATATCTAATTGGTGTACGATTATGCAGATTCGAATTTTGAAACCGAGTTCAAACATTAAACCCTTTTGGAGCAAATTTCAAATAACTATTTATTAATTTAATTAAATAAATTCGTTAATCGCTAGATATTTAAATAGATACGAATATTAAATAAACTGGAATTTTTATTGAAGTGGAGATTCTAGTTTGTATATTTGAGTATGAACATAAATGTGTTCATGTAAACCTAAAAATCATGCTTCACTCGCAAAATCATTAGGTATGGCTCAACATTTTTTTGTTGGGCTTTTTTTTATTTTATTGAACTATTTATTGATTATATAAGATCAAAAAATACTATTTATGAAGCTTCTTTTTGTCATTCCTCACAACGTGGCGGATCATTCTTCACTAAAATATTCCATGCAAAGTATGTTCTTCCGTATTGCAATAGAGTGATGAGTAAATATTAAATCCCGATTTATTTGTTGAGAGTTTTCGTTCGAGGTGAAGCACTGGTTGCCCTTTTGTGATTTTTAAAAAACGAGCTATGCGTGTATCGGCAGGTATCGCTCGTAAGCGTTGTTCACCGCCTTTTATTTCAATCTCATATTGATTGCGGAGTAATTCAAATAATGAGCGATTTTCAAATGAGCGATTACAAAAACGTGGTAGGTTAATATTAGGAATGTAATTTGTATCATAAAAGATCGGACGATTATCTAGAAGACGTAAACGCTCAAGAAAAATGCAGCCCGATTCTAGCTCAAGTGTTGAAAGTGTAAAATGAAAAGGCTGAGAGAATGGTCGTAATTCGGGCTTGGTAATAATTTGTGTTTGTAAATGTTTTTCTCCGATAACGGAGGTCGTCCCAGCAATTGAAAGAATACCAATTTCTTTGGGGATATAATTAACAATACTTCCTTTTCCTTGCTGTTTTACAATATAACCTTCATTTACTAAGGCGTCAAGAGCCCTTCGAACAGTAGGCCTTGTAATGTTGTGAAGTTTGCAAATTTCATTCTCACTAGGCAAGATGCTTCCTTCTTTATACACTCCTTCTAAAATATGCTTCCGCAAAAGTGTGTATATTTTTCGATATTGTGGTATATCTTCTTGGTTTCCCATGTCTTAGCTTGTTGTAATGAGTGTGCTTACTTGTTAATACAAGTGAAGGACATCAGTATTACAAAGTAAGCAATAAAAACTGTGAATTCAAATTGAAATATATGTTTGGATTGGCATGATAGGGTTAATAATCATTAAATCATGTTTATATGATTTGAATTATATAATAGCCGCACTTAATATTCTTATTTGTGTTGAAAATATTTTAGGAAAAAAGTTAGTTAATCTCAACTTGTATATACAAGTTATGCTTTTTTGATTATTTTTGAGTCGAAAATAAGAGAATAGAGGAAGATTTTAAAAAGGTATTTCTATTATAAATTAAAACACACGCATGACCTAATTTAATGTTTACACCTCACATCTCACAAAAATAAAGATATGGCAGTAGCAGTAATTATGCCCAAACAGGGTCAGTCCGTTGAATCATGTATAATAACCGAATGGTTTAAAAAGAAGGGTGATGCCGTAAAGGTAGGAGAGAAGCTTTTCTCTTATGAAACGGATAAAGCATCGTTTGAGGAAGAAGCAAAGGCGGATGGAATTCTCCTTGAAGTTTTTTTTCAATCAGGTGATGACGTAGAGGTCCTTTTAAATGTAGCTGTGATTGGTAATGCAGGTGAAAGTACGGATGCTTTTCGTCCGGGTACTCCTGCTGCTGCACCTGCTTCCGATAAAAAAGCGGAAGTGAAAACGGAAGCAAAATCAGCCACTGTTTTTTCAATTTCTTCAGTAACAAAGGTCGATGCTAAGGCTCCTGATACAGTAAGTGGTGATTTAAAAATTTCGCCACGTGCTAAAAATAGTGCTGAGAAATTGGGTGTGCCTATTTCGAATCTTCAAGGCTCAGGCCCTGGTGGACGTGTTATAGAGCAAGATGTGAAAGCCTATGCTTCAAGCGGTGCTGGTTTAATGTCGCCTACTGCTCAAGCTGCCGCTACGGACAAAGGTTTACGTGCTCCCCTACGAGGTACGGGTGTTGCTAATAGAGTGAAGCTCGAAGATATGGCAACTGCTGGAACAGCTGGTATTGAATATGAAGTTAAAAAGATATCTAATATTCGTCGTATCATTTCAGAGAATATGCTTAATTCAATGGCTTGTTCTGCTCAGTTAACGCATCATATTTCGGCTGATGCGCGTGCTATGCAAGCTTTGCGTGCAATGATAAAACCCGATGCCGAAAAAGCTAAAATGCCAAATATTACTATTAATGATATGGTTTGTTTTGCAGTAATTAAAACATTGTTGAAACATCCAAATGTTAATAGTCATTTTTTGGGCGATAGTGTGCGCCTATTTAATAAAGTACATTTAGGTATTGCAGTTGATACAGAACGTGGTCTTATGGTTCCTGCTTTACGTAATGCTAGTGATTTTTCATTAGCTGTTTTAGCAACTAATCTAAAAGATTTGGCAAAACGTTGTCGTGATGGTAAAATTGAGCCTGAGCTCTTAGCTAGTCAGGCTGGTACTTTTACGGTTTCTAATTTGGGTGCCTATGGAATTGAAATGTTTACTCCTGTTTTAAATGTACCACAAGTTGCCATACTTGGTGTTAATACAATTAGCTATAAAGCTATTGATATGGGTGCAGGAATCATTGGTTTCGTTCCGCATATTGGCTTGTCTTTAACATACGATCATTGTGCAATTGATGGCGCACCTGCTTCGGCTTTTTTGAAAGATTTGAAAACTGAAATTGAAAATCTAAGTGAAGCCATTTTGTAATTTGATTTTTAAATTTTCACAAAAATAAATTCTATGTTTGAATTAGGAATTATAGGCGCCGGTCCTGCCGGTTATGTTGCTGCTGAACGTGCTGGACATAAAGGCATGAAGGTTGTTTTGTTTGAGAAAAAAAGTTTAGGTGGTGTTTGTCTGAATGAAGGATGTGTACCAACAAAAACTTTATTGTATAGTGCCAAAATTTTCGATTATGCGAAGAATGGCGAAAAGTATGGTATTAAAGTGGATAATGCAGCGTATGATTTTTTAAAAATCATGCAGCGTAAAGATAAGGTGGTTAAAAAATTGGTAGCGGGTATTGGCGCAAAGATGAAGGCGAACCATGTTGAAGTTGTTACTGGTACTGCCATTATACAAGAGCCAAAGAAAGATCATATTCTTGTAGTGTGTGAAGGAAAGGAATATCATTGCCGAAATATTTTAATTGCTACAGGTTCTGAGGCTTTTGTTCCTCCTATAAAAGGACTTGAGAATAGTGGTTTTATGACCAATCGTGAAATTCTACAAATTGATCATGTGCCACAAGTGCTTAATATTATTGGTGGTGGAGTGATTGGCATGGAATTTGCCAGTTTCTTTACTAGTTTGGGTACAAAGGTAAATATTTTTGAAATGTTACCTGAAATTCTTAATGGTGTTGATAGTGAGCTTGCTGAAATTTATCGCAAAGAAATGGAGAAGAAAGGAATTTCTTTCTATCTAAATTCAAAAGTAGTTGAGGTAAAAGGGAAAGAAGTTGTTTTTGAGCAAGACGGAAAAACCCAAAGTGTGAAAGGCGATGACTTGCTGGTTAGTGTTGGTCGTAAGCCTGTAACTACTGGTTTTGGCCTTGAGAAGCTCGGCGTTGAGATGGTTAAAGGAGCCATTAAAATTGATTCAACATGCCGTACAAATATTCCAAATGTATATGCAGCTGGTGATGTTAAAGGCTTTTCTCTTTTGGCACATACTGCGAGTAGAGAAGGAGAGGTGGTAGTAAATAATTTATTAGGACGGAAAGATGTAATGCGATATAATGCTATACCCGGGGTCGTTTATACTAATCCGGAAATTTCTGGTGTAGGACTCACCGAAGAGGAAGCTAAGAAAAAAGGTATTGGATATAAAATTGCAAAATTACCAATGACTTACGCTGGACGTTTTGTTGCTGAAAACGAATTATTCAATGGTCTTTGCAAAGTTTTAGTTGGCGATAAATACAATGAGATACTAGGAGTACACATGATTGGTAATCCGAGCTCGGAAATGATATACGGTGCGTGTATGGCTATTGAGATGGAAATGCGAGTGAAGGATATGGAAGAAATTGTGTTCCCGCACCCTACGGTGAGTGAAATTTTTAAGGAAACAATATTTTCTTTTTAACCACTAAGACACTTAGGGCACAAAGTATTTTGCACACAGAACAGTAAGAACACTAAGAGTACTTAGAACACTAATAACAGCAAGAACACTAATAACAGTAAAAGCACTAAGACTAAGTATTAATACATTTAAAAAAACCAGGACAATATTAACTCAGAAATATGTAAATGATATTGCATATGAAATAGTAGCCTGTGCTATTGAAGTAAATAAAAGTGTTGGACCAGACTTGTTGGAGTCTGTTTATGAAGAATGTTTAATTGAGGAATTAAGTTTAGCTGGATTGGCTTATAAATCACAAGTAGAAGTTCCGTTGATTTATAAAGGGAAGAACCTAATTAACAAACTAAGAATTGATGTATTAGTAGAGGATATGATTATTGTTGAATTGAAGGCAGTTGAAGAATTAAGAGATTTTTATAAAATACAATTATTAACGTATTTAAAGCTTTCACAAAAGCCAAAAGGTTTATTAATAAATTTTAATTCAACGAATATTACCAAAAGTTTAGTATCTATTGTAACAGATGATTTTGCATTATTAAAAAAGTAATAATATACAATGTGTACTTAGTGTTCTAAGTGCTCTTAGTGATAAAAATTAAAACATACAAATATGCCAAAAGTACAGTTTATTGATCCAAAGTTAGTGAGGAAACCCTCTGCTATTAAGTTTAAAGACATTCCTGTGAATGTTTACAACAAATCAATGGAAGATGAGATGAAGAATTTCTCAAAAGAGGATTTGATTCGTATCTATCGTGATATGTATATAATTCGTGAGTTTGAAACGATGTTAAATCTAATTAAAACGACGAATGAGTATAATGGAATAAAGTACAATCACCCTGGTCCTGCGCATTTGTCAATTGGGCAAGAAGCAGCAGCGGTTGGTATGGCTTATAATTTGGGTGTTGAAGATTATATCTTCGGATCGCACCGTAGCCATGGTGAAATTCTAGCAAAAGGTTTATCTTCTATTCATAAGTTAGATGATAAATCGTTGATGCATATTATGGAAACATTTTTCGGTGGTTCTATTCTACGCGTTGTTGAAAAACAAAAACACGCTAGCGTAAAAGATTTAGCTATTGATTTTCTTTTATACGGCACCTTGGCTGAAGTTTTTGCACGCGAAACCGGTTTTAATAAAGGTCTCGGCGGATCGATGCACGCATTCTTCACCCCTTTCGGCATCTATCCGAATAATGCTTTGGTAGGTGGTTCAGGCGATATTGCTGTGGGTGCAGCACTCTATAAAAAAGTTAATAAAAAACCAGGTATCATTGTTGCTAATATTGGTGATGCATCCATGGGTTGCGGTCCAGTGTGGGAAGGCATGATGTTTGCCGCCATGGATCAGTTCAATAAACTTTGGGAGGGTGAATATAAAGGAGGTTTACCCATCTTGTTCAACTTCATGAATAACCAATATGGTATGGGCGGACAGACCGCAGGGGAGACTATGGGTTATGATATTTTAGCTCGCGTTGGTGCTGGAGTAAATCCAGATCAAATGCATAGCGAACGAATTGATGGTTACAACCCACTTGCTGTGATAGATGCTTTCAGTCGTAAAAAGAAAACATTGATAGATAAACATGGCCCAGTTTTACTTGATACATTAACTTATCGTATCAGTGGTCACTCACCTTCTGATGCATCTTCATATCGTTCAAAAGAAGAAATTGAAGCATGGGAAAGTGCTGATTCAATTAAGAGCTATGGTGAAGAACTGATTCGTGCAAAAGTTGCTACACAAGCCCAAATAGACGAAATTCGTGCACATGTAGTAGGATTAATTGAAAAAGTTACTAAGCTATCAATTGATCCTGTTATTTCTCCGCTAATGGATTTGAACAAACATCCAGATTTATTAGGAGGTATGATGTTTTCAAATACCCCAATGGAAAAGATGGAAGACCGTAAGGTTGAAACCAATCATCCGATGGAAGAAAATGCACGTGTGAAATCCTTAAAAACGAAAGAACGTTTTGCATTTGATAAAGACGGTAAACCTGTTTCAAAAGCAAAAATGTATCAGTATCGCGATGCTTTGTTTGAAGCTATTATTGATCGTTTTTATAAAGATCCAACGCTTGTAGCTTACGGTGAAGAGAATCGTGATTGGGGAGGTGCATTTGCAGTATATCGCGGATTAACAGAAGCATTACCATACAATCGTTTATTTAATTCACCCATTAGCGAAGGAGCCATTGTTGGAACAGCAGTTGGTTATGCCATGTGCGGTGGCCGTGTGATTCCTGAAATTATGTATTGTGATTTCTTGGGTCGTTGTGGTGATGAAGTGTTCAACCAACTTCCAAAATGGCAAGCGATGAGCGGGAATGTAATTAAATTACCAGTCGTTTTGCGCGTGTCCGTTGGTTCAAAATATGGTGCACAACATTCACAAGATTGGTCATCATTGGTAGCACATATACCTGGTCTAAAAGTCGTGTTCCCTGCCACCCCTTATGATGCGAAAGGTCTGATGAATGCTGCATTACAAGGCACTGATCCGGTAATATTCTTTGAGAGTCAACGTACCTACGATTTTGGCGAGCAATTTCACCAAGGTGGAGTACCTGAAGGTTATTATGAGATACCTATTGGTGAACCGGATATTAAAAGAAAAGGGAAAGACATTACAATCTTAAGTATTGGTTCAACATTATATACTGCAATTAATGCAGCCGATTTGCTTGAGAAAAATTATGGCATGAGCGCTGAAGTTATTGATGCCCGCAGTTTGGTACCATTCAATTACGAACTCGTTTTAGAGTCGGTGAAGAAAACTGGTCGTATTGTTTTAACGAGCGATGCATCCTCTCGTGGATCGTACTTAAAAGATATTTCTTCAACCATAACAGAGCTTGCATTTGATGATTTAGATGCACCACCAGTAGTTGTAGCATCACGTAACTGGATTACTCCGGCCTATGAGTTAGAAGAATATTTCTTCCCTCAACCAGATTGGATTTTAGATGCGATACATGAAAAAATTGTTCCATTAAAAGGACATATTGTAAAAAATAATTTTACACGTAACGAAGAGTTGAGGAGAAGTAAATTAGGTATTTAGTTTTAGCTGTTGAGGTTAAAATTAACCGCAGTTCGCCGCGGCGAACGCATAGTATTCGCAGAGAACGCAATGAATTTTTTTTGCGTCCTTTGAGTCTTCCTTTTGCGCCTTTGTGGTAAAAAGATTATTTATAATTAACCGCAAAGAACGCTGAAGTTTTATTTTTGTATTCATAGTGTTCATGGCGTCCTCACTTAGCGTTCGCCGCGGCGAATTGCGGAAAAAAATATTTATGTCAAAATTAATTCAATTCGGAGCCGGAAAGATTGGCCGTTCATTCATTGCACAACTTTTCAGTCGTGGTGGTTATGATGTGGTTTTTGTTGATGTTTTTAAGCAAGTGATTGACGCCTTAAATGAAAAACGCGAATATAAAGTGGTGATTAAACGCAACGAAGGCGATGAGTTAATGATCATAAAAAATGTTTGTGGCGTATTAGCCAGTGATAAAAATAAAGTGGTAGATGAAATTGTATCATCGGATATTATAGCTGTTTCTGTTGGACAACATGGTCTTCCCAGTATTATGCCCCTGATTGCTGAGGCGCTAACGATACGGTTTAAAAACAATCCGCAGCAAGCACTCGACATAATCATTGCTGAGAACCTCCGTAATGCTTCCGAGTATTTTAGAAATGAATTATATAAACATCTTCCTACAAATTACCCACTTGATTCGTTGGTGGGCTTAGTCGAAACAAGCATTGGCAAAATGGTTCCCATCATGCGTAAAAAAGATCTTGAAGAAGATACACTTCAAGTTTTTGCTGAGGCATACAATTCTTTAGTTCTTGATAAGAAAGCATTTCGAAATACCATTCCTACTATTGACGGATTGGCTCCCAAGGAAAATATGAAAGCATGGGTTGATAGGAAATTATTCATTCATAATCTAGGGCACGCAGCTACGGCCTATTTGGGCTATCTTAAAAATCCTAAACATATTTTTATTTGGGAGGTTTTGGCTGATAAAAATCTACGTAATGATGTGCGTGATACCATGCTGCAATCCGGACAAATCTTAATGAAATTATATCCAGGTGAATTTACACAACATCATATTGAAGAACATACCGACGATCTTTTAAATCGTTTTGAAAACAAAGCATTAGGCGATACTGTTTTTAGAGTAGGTTGCGATTTGCCTCGTAAATTAAGTGCCGAAGATCGGTTGGCTGGCGCTGCCAGAGCAGGTATTAGCTTGGGCTTACCGGTTAATTTAATTGTTCAGTCGTATGTCGCTGGTTTAAAATTCAGAGCGCATGATGAGGAAGGTAAAATGCATCCGGCAGATGTAATATTTGCTAAATCTCTTGAGAATGCCTTGTTTGAAACATTAGCTCATACTTGCGGTTTAGATGTACAAAAAGATTCTTTATTTATAAATATGGTTATGTCTTGCTGAAAGAGAGTAAAGGTATTAACACTAAAAACACTAACGCGTCGAGGTCAACACTAAGCGTTTTTTAATCACTAAGAAAAGTAGTTGACTGCGTTGCCACATGAGTTTATCGAAATGATCTCGATAACACGGTATTGAAGAATTGTTCTGCATAAATTTTAGTATCTCAAAACGTCAATTATTTTTCAATTTCTTTAAAAAAGCAATATATTTCTATTAGGAAGTAAAATTCCTATCGCATGTGTAACATATTTAGATGATTACGCTGTAAAATCATTTTGTTTATAATCATATACAAAATGTTACATTATCTGATCATTGCTTTGCCTTTTTATTCTTTTTATTCTTTTTATTCTCATTTTTGTTCATTATCGGTTCATTATTGCTTCAATATTGGTTAGTTAACACATAATCAGAGTATAAGGAATTTTGTTTTCTAATTTTCATTCCTCTTCAAACTGCTTTTTGCTCCATTCATTTTCATCATGCAACATTTGTGCTACATTTTGAGACAATAGTGCTAAACAAAAATGTATTGTTATTGTATATTTACTTAATGAGATTTAAAATAAAGAAAAATAATGAACACAATTGCAAGCCTCATAAAGACAAGCAATTAGAAAATGAGATTTTTATTAATAACATTTGAATAATTTTGAATTTTATAACAATCATAAATACAGGTAGTTAGTAAATTATCAGATTAAGTAAAAGGAAATGAAGTTATTACAATGATAAGAGCATATATAATATTAATAGATTTTTAAATTAAATAATAAATGTATGAGCTCCAATAATTCAATATTTAGTCAATACGATATTAATCAAGATATTAAACCACAAACCAACAACTTTAGTATGAAATCTACTAACAACAACCAACAGCAAATTAGTTCAGTAATTGGTAAGCATAGATTGCTTCGCCTTTTTATTTGGCTGATGTTCCTAACGATGGGTATAAATGCCTTTGCGCAACCTGCTACTACTGACAAATGGTACAAGATCAATGATGGTTATGCTAAATGTCCTACCATTGGGCAATCGGGTGGTCAGGCTACTTGGTATCGCGATAACTTTGTTGTGCCACAGATGGTTTATAAGCAGGGTGAACTTTATGCGCTGATCTCTTATACTATACCCGATCCATCGCATCTTGGTAATTATTCAACGGATTCAAATGGAGTTAAACATCCGGAGTTTGATGAAATTGGTTGTGGAACAGGTCTATACAGACATAGTATGGTTACTGGTAAGTGGACACGAGTGGCCGATCCCTATCCATCGGGATATGGATACATGGAGTTACATACGAATGGCAAGGATATAATTGGCTTGGCAAACTATGGGATGATTTACATGTTTGACCCAACACAACCAACTGGTTGGAGAACTGTTACCCCCGTTCCTTTTACCAATAAACAATTTAACAGAATAACCGGTAATACACAAGCAGGCTTTGGTGGTACTCCTATTCGTTCGTTTATGGGTGACACTTTGTTTTTCGCTGTACTTGATGAAAGCGGTTGTGCCGGTAAAACAGCGCAGAAGAAAGCAGAACAAGGGGTTATTAAATTTAATGTTTATACCGGTTCTTTAAGTTATGACTCCATTGGTGCATTACCAGGCGACTGGCTTTGTACTCAATTCACCTGCGGGGGTGACCGAATAGCTCCTTATGATGGGACTTCACTATGTTGGGATGGTGATCATTTTGCTCAATATAAATTTGCCGATCATATTGGTGGTCGTTTTTACCTTTTTGCTAGTTACCGTGATGCCTTTGATCAAGACTCTTGTTGGAACTTAGGGTTTAAACGTGGCGAATATAATTCGGTACGAGTAATTTGGACTTGGGATCCGGTGAAGAAAAAATGGTTTAACATTTCAAAGGGTCCAGATTGGAGAAATTTGACACCATCAGGCTGTACTGGCGACAATGGATTATATACCAGTTGGGATAAAAAACGCTTCTTCATTACACTACAACAAGGTATATACCAATGGCAGGGTAGCAATTGGAAGTATGAAGTGGTGGGTGGTTCCTATAATACAGGGCCTATTCTTCCTGTATATGATCCTTCGGACCCTCAAAATAATACCACCTTCTATATTAATAATAGGAGTGGGGTCGAAAAGATAGACTATGCAAATAGAATAAAATTGGGGAGCAATGCCGATTTTGGTGCCCAAGGTGGTTGTGTTCACACAAGTATTCAATCGTTACAAACACCTGATAATGGAAAGACCTTATATATTGTATATAAGGGGATGAAGTATGATAACCTATGTGATTGGGAAGGTAATGCTGGCGCAACATTAGGTATTTTTTGGTTGCAGCCTAATCCGCAAAAAGAGGCTACTACTATTAATTTGCATTTAGAGTCGGGTACTTATATAGGAGGTAATGCTGGTGCTGAGAATAAAGCGGTAGGTGTTGGGGTTGGTATGAACTACCGAGTTTTTGTTGCAGGTAATTATGATTATAATATTACGGGTAAATTTAGAACAGCCGGATTTAATGCTATAGCTGGTTCGGCTAACCATACTAAAACAACATGGTCCGCATTTACTTCTGCAGGAAAAATTCTTTGTTTAAATCGTTTTGGCGATACCATTGTTCATGTGTTTACTATGGGTAATAATATAGTGGACTATGAGATTCAAAACTTTGGAGCATTACGTATGGTAGTGTCAGGCGACTGGGGTGTTTCTGTTTTGGACTCAACAGGTAAAAATATTATTTGGACAAAAACCATGGCGCAGTTAACTGCTATGGGATTGGAGACCGATAAACTAGGAACTGATATTTGCTTAGTAGATATAGGAGACAATGGCAATGTAGTTGTAGCGCGTGGTACTCGTGCCGGCGGTAATACGGGAAGTCGCAATGGAACTGTATTTGGGGGATATGGAACAGCACCTGAAAACAAAGTTGGGTTCATAGTTTTGAGCGGAGTCGATGGTTCTGCTCTCTGTCAACAGGAAGTAATGGGAGCACCAAAGGGTTTTAAAGATATTACCATTAGAAACGACACCGTTTTTGCATTGGCACAAGTGCAAGTGAATTTTGCTGCAGATCCGGATGTAGTATCTCCATTATGTAAAGATGTGGGAGGGTATGCAGGGCAGCCAATTCAACAGCCTCTATTACGTGCATATCGTATTGTTAATGCGGGTACGCCTCTTACACAGATTTGGTATACATGGGCATTCCCTGAATATGAATTATATGCGGATCAAGCCGATGCTATGCCTCGTAAATTAAATGTTGGGAAAGACGGTAAACTTTACTTTTTAGGTGAGCAAGCGGGTGGTAATAGTGTATTTCGTTGGAATGGGGCGACTACTCCTGCAAGAGAGTTTCAGGCAGGTAGAGGTTGTAAAGCACCATCAAAATTAATTAGTTATGATATATTTAATCTGCCTGTTAATACTGGGCCAGCGCATTTAACTTATGTATGTACTATTGATCCTAAAACGGGTATAGTTGAGAGAGGACAAGATATTATTCCTCGTTTAGATGATGGTAAATCAAACTCCTTCCGAGTTAGTGATGGGTATGTCCATAGTGACCAAAAAGGCTATGTGTATGTAACGGGTGCATCGAGTTACCAAATAATGGGACGCGATATGATGCACGTAAATGGGCAGTTACTGGGCAATTATGCTGGGGGCGATATGAGTATTTTTATTTCAAATCCAGATTATTCAGCTCGTACGTTTTGGGGTGCATTCAATAAAGATAATTTGGCACAAGGCGTAGTAAATTCTATTGCTATCCGCGATAATATTATTGCGGCATACGGCACTAATTCTAATGGTGCGCTTTTTACAGGCGCTACGCATTTCGATCCTGCCTTAAATAAATCGGTATTTAAACCCAGTTGGGCAATGAATGGTACTCGTTTGACTGCTAATGGTACCAACGATTCATGGTTGGCTGTATGGTATCAAGATGTTTGGAATCACTCTCAACAAGACACATTACAACCACGCGAATATGTGAGTCAGCCTGTTATACCTGAGGATTGCATGCGTATGCGTGTAGATTTTTTAGCAGATAAAACAGACGTTTGTGTGAATCAGGATTTGAATATCAGCAATGCATCAACGGGTGATTCATGTTGCTATTATTGGGATTTTGGAGCAAATGCATCCTTATTACCTGGCACAAGCGGTAAGGGACCTTTTACGGTTCGTTACTCAACACCTGGTTTTAAGAAAGTGTATATGGCTATGACCGATAGTTGTACGAACCGACAATATCTTGAAAAATACGATTATATAAATGTAGCTACTACTAAAACCTTAACAACGCTTAATGGGCCTAGTGAGGTGTGTGCGGGTACTACCACTTATTTTAAAACTAATTATGATGTAGGAATTCAAACATACGAATGGACATTACCTGCCGGAAGTACCATTATGAAAGGTGCCGGTACCGAAGAAATAATGGTAGTGTTAGGCAATACGGCGGGTAATGTTACTGTACGTGGTAAGTATGCTTGTGGCTATACCAATACACTTATCAAAGCAATTACCATACGTGCCTTTAATGAGGTGGGTATATTATTGGTGGTTGGGCAACGCACACCACTAACAGTAGCCGATGATACTTTGCGTAAATTTGTTATTGCAAAGGGATACACCCCATGGGTACGAGATGATGATAGTATTCTTACATCAGACAATCTTTGTGTAAATACCGTAATTATTTCGGGTTCGGCTGATGAACGAAAAGTGGAGTACAAGTTCAGAGATATTAATAACTCGGTGATTGTAATGAATGGCAATGCACTTCCATACATGGGAATGACTCGTTCTACCGAAGGTATGGACTTTGGACGTACAAACGATTTGAGTCTACAAGTAACAAATAATACGCATGATTTAGGTAAATTATTAACCATATCTACTCAAGCAGTATATACTGGAACTGGAGCCGATACTTTAAAATATGCCATTGACTGTGGTAATACGATAGCACCTTATTTTAGCGGTACAGAAGGTATTACCTATCAAACCGATCAATATTATGTAGGCGGAAATGTCTTTACAAATCCAAACGCTATAGCTAATACAGTGGATGATCCTTTGTATCAAACGGTACGTAATCATCAGGATGGTTGGTATAATTTCCCACTTAATACAGGTTGGTATGAAGTAATTGTGAAGTTAGAAACGCCCTCAACATGGGGTGGTGATTTCATGGATGTTATTATTGAAGGTCAAACGAAAGTGAGTGGTTTAAATGTTAGAACTTTAGTTGGAACAAATACCGCTTACGATGTAACCTATGTGGTTTACGTTTCAGATGGTCAAATGAATATTCATTGGGGACGAATTGGGGGCGATGATCCTTCAATTGCCGCACTTAAAATTATTAAATTGGGTCGTGCGCATACCAATTTTGGTATTCCAAATCCTACTGCTATTTTTGTTGCTAATATTCCAGGCAATGCTACACGAAAAGCCGCATTTGGGTATGAGGTAAACGCAAAATTATTTGGCGATGGTGGCGATAGTGTTATTGCAAATGGCCGACGTGCTGCAGTATTTGCCGATATGTATGGTCCAATGTTTTGGAATGCCAATGGTCGTAGACTTATGGCGAATGCACTTTGCTTTGCTAATTATAGTTGTCCTACTGCAAATACAATTACTACAACATCAATAACGCCTGGTGCTCCTTATTGTGCCAACCAAGTAATTTATGTGACATTTACAGCCACGGGTACATACCAAGCAGGTAATAAATTTATAGTTGAATTATCAAATGCATTTGGTTCATTTACGTCATCAACATACATTGGTGATACGCTTTTATCAGGCGCTGGTCCGTTTACCAAAACCATTGATGCTCGAATACCTGCTATAATAGGTGCGGGAACCTTATATAAGTTACGCGTGATTGCAACCTATCCTGGTTTAATGTCAACACCATTGGCTGCGTTTACCATTGGTGGGGCACCTCCAAAACCAGGTACTATTACCGGGCCGGTACAAATTTGCCGATATAAAAATAAGCAAGCTACCTATACGGTACCTGCAATGCCAGGTTATAATTTTATTTGGGATATACCGCTCGGTACAAAATTCATTACACCTGCATCAGGTAACTTAACAACTATAAAAACGGCACTCAATACTATTACGGTGCAGTTTAATACAGCAACGAGCAATGAGATTCGTGTTTGGTCTGCTAACAATTGCGATACATCTGATAAGGTGAACGGCTTTAGTTCAATAATGGTAAATATGACAGAGTGGGCACCAACTCCACCAACCCCAATGTCGGGCGATGATACGGTGTGTACTACCATGTCGGCTTTATATACTTTAACACCAGTTATTGATGCTAAGAGTTACCGTTGGATTACTCCAGCTGGTATTATTCGACGTGGTGTGGATACATTAAGTACCATTAAATTGTCATTTAATAACGCAACAAACTTAACATCATACACTATTAGAGCATACGCTGTGGGCGATTGCGGTAATAGTGATACCATTACATTTGTAATACGTGTTGATAATGCACGCACCACTCCGCGTCTCGGAAATATTGTACAAACCAAGGGCGTTTGTCCGGGTAAGTATCGTTATACGGTATTGCCATGGCCAGGCGGGTATCAATATACATGGACATATTCAGGACCGAATGCATTACTTATACCTAATAATAATATTTTAGATATTACGTATCTGAAATCGACCTCGGGTACATTGTCGGTAACTGTAAGAGACTCTTGCGGTATTAGTCCGGCACGTACTATGGCCATAAATATAAGTAGCGATACCACAAAAATGAAAATTAACTTAGGCCCCGACCGTGCAATCTGTCAGCCTATAACCCTTAATCCTGGCTTATTTACAGCGTATGCATGGAGTACTGGCGAAACAACAAGTACCATAACAACAGGAGTACCAGGTACCATTGTTTGTCAGGTATTTGATATTTTAAATTGTAACGCAACGGATACTGTAGTATTGTCAGGTCTCGTAATACCAGCACCTTCAGCATCAAACACTACCGCAAATTTAAATGTATGCGGTCAGGCCTCTGCCATTCTTGAGGCAACAGGTGGTTCAGGAAAGTACAATTGGTATGATGATGCCACGGGAGGTATCAAAGTAGATAGTGCTAAAAATGTTATACTTGCTGGCATAACAGCCGATACTACGTTCTATGTATCCTCATGGCAGTATGGTAATAGCCAAAGTTCAAAAGCATTGTACACTGGTAATACTGGTGCCACTCTTTCTATGAATGCATTGCTGAATATTGATGCAGGCATTTCATTTACTGTTGAGGCATGGTTTAAGACAAAAACATCAATGCTTAATAATGTTACTCATGAAAATATTATTGGTTGTGATGCGAATGACGGAAGACGTCCTTCACTTGTGGTACTTGGTACGCTTGTTGCTGTAGCTGATCAAGGGAAGGCTATGTTTAAATTTAAACCGACTTCAGATGCCGATGTTTATATTACCAGTAATGCTAAACTTGATAACGATGCATGGCATCATTTAGCTGGGGTGTATAATGCAACAACCAAGATGGCTTATTTTTATGTTGATGGCGTTTTGCAAGGAGCTGGCGTGAACGTTCCTATTTCTACCACATGGACAGGTTCTGGTCGTTGGTATATTGGGGCCAATGGAACTAATGGCAATAACAATTATTGTGGTTTTATTGATGAAGTACGTTTTTGGACACGCGCTAAATCAGCTGCTGAGGTTCTTGCACAAAAAGATATGTGCTTAGATGCTACCTACGAAAATAATTTAGCTCTTTATTTTAATTATGATGAGCCAGCCGGACAAAGTGTAATAAATCATGGGTCAATGAATTCAGGTGCTGTATTATCAGCAGCTCTTGCTGCACCAACCTATAACTATACAACAACAGAAGCTGCATATCAATATAATAAAGCAATACATCCAGGCACATCTTTGGCTTGTTCACAATGTGCAAGTGCTCGTGTGCCAGTGAGTGTCTCAGTATCTCCTAGTCCGCTAGGCCCTGTGCTTTCAAATTCATATACCTTATGCGGTGCTGGTGATTTGTTATTAACAGCAACAGGTGGTAGCGGTAAATACCGTTGGTATGATGCTGCCGCTGCTGGTAATCTATTAAGCGAAAACAACTATTTAGAAGCAATAAATGTAACAGCATCTAAAAATTATTATGTAGATGGAGTTGAATATGGAAATTATGTGAGTTCTACATATATGCAAAATCCAGGAAAAGCACAAGATTATCCGGCTATTAGTTTTACACCTAAAGTGTATTCATTCGAAATGTGGATGAATACCGGTAGTGTAAAGGTAGATATGTCTTTGATGAAAATAGGAGGTAATGGAAGTGGTCAAGGTATTTGGGTAAACCGTGCAGGATATGCATCAAAACTTTATTTTGAAGTTAAACAAAGCGGAGTGGCTACCTATAAAGCCATACGTTCTAAAACTGTTGTTACAGATAATAAATGGCATCATATAGCTTGTGTATTTGATAATGGAGCAATGAGTATTTTTATTGATGGTGCTTTGGATACTTCAACAGCAGCCGGTTTTATTACAATGGAAATTGCAGCCGACCAATGTACTTTTGGAAATAGAAGTACTTCTGTGAACGATTATTATGGATATGGAGATGAGGTTCGTATTTGGAATGAAGCTCTAACACTAGCGAAGATACAAGCCAATATGTTTAAATGTATTTTCCCAATTGAAAATCCAAATTTATTTTCATACTTCCAATTCGAAAATAGTGGAAATGATTTAGTAGGAAGTTATACAGGAAACATAACACCAAATAATGGTGGTGCATATTTTAGTAATGGGCCTAAATTAGCTTGTGGCATTTGTGAGACTACACCAAGAGTTACGGTACCCATTACTTTTGTACCCGATGCTTTAACAACCAATGCAATTACAACAACTACTTATTGCCCAAGCGATCCTATTAGTGTTCCTTTTGCATTATGCCCTAATGCTGGAGCATGTGCAACTACTTATTTCGATAAATTTAGAGATGGAGTAATTGATCCTAAATGGGCTTTTGTTGATAATGATAATTTTGCCGGAAGTGAATATGCTGAGTATGGTGGTTTAGCATTATTTAGTTCTAGAGCAATGATGAGAGATCAATATACTTCAGGTGTATTTGCTTATCGAGATGATGTTACAGGTAATTTTGATATTAGGGTAAAGATTGTTGATGAAGCAAGTAATCAATCAGCTGATGGAGGTCTTGAAGGCTCTCGTTTTGGAATTATGGTTTCACAGAGTCCTTACGATATATCTGGATGGTCGGCAAAAGGTGTTTGTCAGGTAAGTTATGTGCGACAAACAAATAGTGCAGTAGATTTTAGAAAATTAAAAAATACAGGTCCGAATGTCGATTCAGTTGTAGGTTCGGTTGTTAGAGCATCTACTTATCCTTTGTGGTTAAGGCTTGTACGTAGTGGATTAAATTATACAGCTTTTTATAGTGATGATAATTCAACATGGGTTCCTGTAGGAGGAGCTTGTACTCCAAGAGGAACAACTGCTGCAAACTCACGTGTTTATTTGTATCATGCAGCAGGAGATAATCGACAATCTAAATATGTTGTTTTCGATGATTTTGTAAATACAAGTAATGCAGCAAATAATACCAACTTTGATAATGGGGATTTACTTCCTTGGAAATTTAAAGATATGGACCGAACTATTTTAACAGGTTCTTATGACGTAGGTGTATATAAAATGTACAGTCGTGGTAGTGCTTGGAGTTATGATGACCATTACACTGCATTAAAATATAGAACAAAAGTAAAAGGTAATTTTACAGCTACAGTTAAAGTTATTGGTGATTATGAGCCGGATGCAAATTCTTCAAGAGGTATATATGCAGGTTTAATATGGGCAAAAAATATTAGTGGTTATAATACTTCACCTGGCCCAACAACAACTAATAATGCCTTAGGTGTGGTATATGGTGAAGGTTTAGGTAGATTAATTTCAGCTGATGCTGTTGATGGTTATGTGAATGGTTTAGATATGAATAATAATGGATTATTAACAGATGTTCCAGATATACAGTTAAACAATACGACTCCACTTAAATATCCATATTGGGTGCGTGTAAAAAGAATTGCAAATACCTTTGCGTCTTATTATAGTACAGATTTTATTAATTGGACACAGATTGGTACAACACGTACCCCTGGAGGTACATTAACCGCAGCCGATTCAATACAAATAGGTATGTTTGTTTCAACACCTAATAGTGCTAATGATGGTCGTGCATTATTTAGTGACTTTAATGTATTTACCGATGATACCATTAAATATTATGCACAACTCTCAAATAATGCAGGAAGTTTTGCGGCACCAACTACATTAAGAGATACCTTAAAGGTTACAGGCTCAAGTATATGCGCAGGTCTTGCGGGAACTATAAGTGGATGGATACCAAATGCTCCATTCACAGCAGGAGCGGGCTACAAAATACGAGTAGTACAAAAGACGGCTGGTGGTACGGTAACTCTCGGCGCACAATCGCTTACAACACTTACCGTAAGAGGCCCAGCAACGGTAACTATTGCGCCAGCGAATCCTAAAATATGTCCAGGCTTAAATCAAACACTTACTGCCACGGCAGGTGGTACAGCTCCTTATACGTATCAGTGGACTAAAGACGGAATAAACATTACAGGCGCAAATGCAGCAACCTATGTAATGACGGGTGCTACCACTACCGATGAAGGTGTGTATCGATGCGTTGTTACTAATGCATGTACATCATCTACCTCAGCGCCAACAACCTTTAGCCTACATGCTAGTCCTACTTTAACGACTCAACCACTATCGCAAGATTTATGCTTAGGTGGCAGTGCAACATTTAGTTTAGTTGCCGCAGGCGGTAATGGAGGTTACATCTATCAATGGCGCAAAAATGGTGTCAATATTGCAGCAGCCACTTTTTCATCTTACACCAAAGCAGGTCTTGTAGCTGGTGATGCTGCAAATTATACTTGTTCTGTAACCGATGCTTGTGGCATCACAAATAGCATTGTGAGTAATATTGCAACGCTTACATTACAATCATGCTGTATTGTTACCTTGACTTCAGCTGTTGGTACTGATGCACAAATAAAATGTATTAATTCAGCCATTACCAATATTACCTATTCAACTACAGGTGCCACAGGTGCTACCTTTAGCGGTTTGCCAACGGGGGTTACTGGTGCATGGGCAGCCAATGTTGTAACTATTAGTGGTACTCCATCAGT
>JBBRXJ010000053.1:0-24795 GCA_038248505.1 Bacteroidales bacterium | reverse complement strand
GTTGTGAATCGCATCGTTTTATAAGTCACTAATAATGAGTGTTATAATAAAAAGGGGGGGGTAAAAGTTTGTTTTTGATTAAACAAAAATCTACATTTGTATAAACAACGGCATCAAGAAAGTAGTTTTTCGAGATGCCTTAAAGTATGAAAAGCTATAAAATGAAATTACAACAAGCATTTGTTTACCTTAGCATTATAAAAAAAAATCATATAAATTTTATAGTAGGCTTATGAACAAAACACTACAAAAAAATCAGTTTTGCTTTTTATCAACTTTATTACAAAAACTACTGTTTTTTGTAATTCTATTGTACACGCCTTTGCTTCAGGCCCAAACGAGCAATCAACTATGGGATGCATATAAACTAAATCCAGAAAATCATCCAAACATTCCCAATTGCTCCTTTGCTGGCTATCATTGTGGTGAAGCTGCAATACCCAATGTTTCATCAACACTTTACAATGTAAAATCAGCACCTTTCAATGCAGCAGGCAATGGGAGTACGGATGATAGAACCGCTATTCAAGCCGCCATTGATTCGGCTGGTAAGCACGGTGGTGGTATTGTATATTTACCTGCAGGCACATATAAATTAAGCGGATTAATTCATATAAAGTACAGCAATGTTGTTTTGCGCGGTGCCGGTACTGTAAGTACTATTCTCGATTTTTCCAAGTCACTTCAAACAAGTTATGGTGATTTTATTTATAAATATGGCGCTACAAATAATTATCTCTGGTGGTGGTCGGGTGGCCTCGTATGGATGGGCCCCGATGATACGTTTGATGGTAGTGGGAAAATATTTAGACCCGACACTATTATTCAAGGCTGGGAATATTGGCGAACTACATTTATAACTAATGTTACAGGCACTTACACTCGTGGTAATCGAGTGCTTACTGTGTCAAATGCTTCGGCTTTGCATGCTGGTCAAAAAGTAATAATGACATGGCAAAACCCTGCTGATAAAAGTTTTTTGAAAAACGTGTATGGTCATGCTGCTACTGAAATAGGAATAGATAATGGTACTGGTGGTGTTGGAAATTGTTTAGGTATTCTACCAACAGAATATACTGAGTTTCAATGGGCAGTAGAGATTGCAAGTATTTCAGGAAATCAAGTTACATTAAAACAACCATTACGCTTAAATATTCAAACGAATTGGAGTGTAAAAATAGAACAAATAACATCTATCATTGAAGAATCTGGAATAGAAAATTTGCGCATTCAACTCCATGCAAAAATGTCACACAAACACCTTACAAAGCCTGTGGATACAGTAGGTGGATGGAATGCTATATACCTAAATCGCTCATGGAATTGTTGGGTAAATAATGTTACCATTACGAGTGCAGAAGAAGGAGTTATTATTTCTTCAACAAAAAATGTAACGGTATCAAATGTATTAATAAATGGTAATGAGCAAAACCATCATTCCTTTGCTTGCCGTGTAGGTTCTCACGATAATCTGTTTGAAAACTTTACTGTCAATGGTCCTGATCGTGTGCGTCATGGCATTAATACGGAATACTTTTCGAGCGGAAATGTATGGAGTAAAGGTTTGCAAAAGGTTGGTACTTTCGATAGTCATCGTGCCATGCCTTTCGACTTTATTCGCACTGAGTGTATTGTGTCAAATGATGCAGGCTCTAGTCCGGGTGGTGGCAGTGGTGCAGGCCCTTATGTAGGAAATCGTGTAGTTCACTGGAATATTTATCAGTACATTGATCCTATGTACACGCTAACAATGGCAAGCTCGCGTGGTGGTGATGATACGTATGAACCCAAACAGTATGTAATGGGTGCTATGGTTGGTATACGCGGAGTATTATTAAATACTTCTGAAGGTGAAAGTATGCCATTAGGAGATAAAGGAACGATTGTTTCTGATGAAGGCCTCACGCCTACTATTGTTAATTTATATGAAGCGCAGAAAGATTTTCGACTCAACGTCACATCAATGCCATCACTATTTACAGAAAATATAAATGCTAATGCACTCAGCATTTATCCTAATCCTGTAAAGTCAGAATTGAATCTGAGCTATTTATCTACAATGTCAGGCTCACTAAGAATTTCAATAATCAATGATCTCGGAATAATCATGGAGGAATTTACTGAGGACGTATTGGAGGGCGATAACCAAATCATCTTAAGCCCGAAAATAACTAGTGGTATTTATTTATTAAAATTAAGTATTAATGGCGTTTCAATTTCTAAAACCTTCTATAAAATATAATGACTAGCTCTAAATAAAAATGATTATGCACAATTGTACACCACTTAGATATTTACTGATTTATAATGAAAGCAGATCTTTTATATATCAATGCGGCACCTAAGCCACCTACTTTGGTGTTTTAGAATGAAATTTGTCTTTGGTATATCATTATGCAGAATCAAAATAAAAACGCCGCAAGAATTTTGCGGCGTTTTATTATTATTATTTAGGTAATTTATAACCTCTTTGTTTGGCAACATCCTCTAGTCTTTGTTGAAACTTCGATTTCTTAGAAGGTTTCTTTTTTGCTTCGTTCAATTTCTTTAGTAATTTCTTTTCGTCAATAAATAATTTAAAGAGCTCATTCTGCCCAATTGTTATTACGTTAGCAACAAATAAATAATAGGTTAATCCTGCCGAAAAACTATTAAGTACCAACATTAACATTACTGGCATAATATACATCATCGTTTTCATACCCGGCATTGTGGCCGAATTTGCTGTTTGGTCATTCATCTTCATTGACATAATTGTAGTAATAGTCATAAGTAAGGTGAATAAACTCACATGGCTACCGTACATTGGTATGGCAAATGGAAGTGTTAAGATACTATCATAAGTTGAAAGATCTTTTGCCCAAAGGAATGCTTCTTGGCGCAACTCAAAAGACGCAGGGAAAAACTGGTACAAAGCAATAAGAATTGGCATCTGTAATAATAAAGGAATACATCCTCCTAATGGATTTACCCCCGCTTTTTTGTACATCGCCATCATTGCTTGTTGGCGTTCCATGGCTTTGTCTTTAGGTATTCGCTCGTTAATTTCATCAACCTGAGGTTTTAATACCTTCATTTTAGCGGTTGACATATAACTAGTAAATGTTAATGGTAATAAGCCTATTTTAATTATAAGTGTTAAAAGCAAAATAATGATACCGTAATTACTGAAAAATTTCTCGAGGAAGAAAAATATTGGTACTACAGCATATTTGTTTATAACTCGAATGAAACTACCCCCAAGTGTTACGAGACCATCTAAAGGGAGCCCCGTTTTCTTTACTGTTGATACATGATTTGGACCAAAGTACATTTTAAACGGAATGGTATCAAGCATTTTCTGATTGTAATTAACTACTAAATCAGAACTGTATTTTTTAATATACTTGGAATTATCTTCAAATTTGATAGACTTAACACTGCCTCCTCTAAATGTTTCATCTGCTAAGATAACACTTGAGAAAAATTGGTTTTTAAAAGCAATCCACTCAATTTTTGTACTTAGCGTTTCTATCTGTTCTTTATCTGAACGAGGTTTTAATTCTTCTACATCATCTTGAAAATATTTATAGCTTAATGTAGCGTAAATGCTTTCGTTTTTGCCATCTTTCTCTATTCGAGGTGTATAAATTTCCCATTTTAAATCTAAGGCATCAATATTTGAGGCTATGATTCCGTTCATTCCCACTAATAATACTTTATAATCGAGTACATAGCTATTCCCACTTAACTTATAAACGTAATCAATATAATTACTGTCAGTAATATTCAATCGCATAGTAAGGCTGCTATCAGTTGAATTTATAGCAGAGAAAAACAAATCATTTGTTTGAATTCTATTTCGTGTTTCAGAGAAAAATGAAAAACCAAAAATAGTAGAGTCACCATTAAATAAAACAACATCAGTACTATCATATCTATGAAACTCTTTTACTGTTGCAGAATAAATACGACCACCCTTTGAGGATACCTTCAACATTAGTTTCTCATTTTGTAATATAAAAAACTTTTGTTCGCCATTTGCTGCGGCAGCAAATGAGCCTAATTGCTTCTTATTTTCTTCTTTACGTAATGAATCATTTACAGATGCGCCCTTTTCAGTTGTTACTGGTAATGCTTCTTGCTCTGTCTTTTTTTGTATTGCAAGCAATTCTATCGAATCTTGTTTTGCTTGTGCTTCTAATAAACGTTTTTGTTCTTCTTCGTTTGGACGCATCATTACACTCCACACCACCAAAATTATTGCAATTGCTACAAGTCCTAAAACTGAATTCCTATCCATATAAATTGTATTAATTATTTATTGCTTAATAAAAGACAAGTCGTTACCATGTCTTTTTGATATATTTTATTTTAAAGTTGCTTTAACAAAGGCTGCAAACACTGGGCTAGGGTTAAGAACCGTGCTTTTATACTCTGGGTGAAACTGAACGCCTACAAACCATTTATGCGATGGAATTTCAATAATTTCCACCAAATTAGTATCTGGGTTTATTCCAGATGAAATCATTCCTGCTTTTTCAAAATCCGTTAAATAATTATTGTTAAACTCATAGCGATGACGATGACGCTCTTCAATTTTTGACTTGCCATAAATTGATGCTGCAAGAGTATTTTTCTTTATGGAACATGGATAGGAACCCAAGCGCATGGTACCCCCTTTTTCTGAAACGCCTTTTTGCTCCTCCATTAAATCAATAACGGGAGCACTTGTCTTAGGATTCATCTCAGTAGAATGTGCATCTTTTAATCCTAATACATTTCTTGCAAATTCAATTACGGCACATTGCATTCCTAAACAGATTCCTAAATAAGGTATGTTTTTTTCACGTGCATACTGTACTGCTGTAATTTTTCCTTCAATGCCACGTCCACCAAAACCAGGAGCTACAACAATTCCTTTCATATTACCTAAAAAGCTGGCTACATTATCAGGGGTTATCTCTTCCGAATGAACTGTTATTAAATTTACTTTGCAATTGTTTTCAGCTCCTGCATGTATGAATGATTCAAAAATTGATTTATATGAATCCTTTAATTCTACGTACTTTCCAACTAGAGCAATATCAACCGTTTTAGAAGGGTTTTTGATTTTTTTTACAAAATCCTTCCATGGGCCTAACTCTGGTTTCTGCTTATCTTTTAAACCTAGTTTACGAATAACTGTCTCATCAAGTTTTTCCTTTTGCATGGTGATTGGTACTTCGTAAATGGTTGACACATCCATTGATTCTATAACAGCATCTAAATCAACATTGCAAAACAAAGCTACTTTGCGTCGTATATCATTTGTAACTGGCTTCTCGGTGCGCAATACTAATATGTCAGGTTGAATACCATTCTCTAATAATTCTTTAACGGAGTGTTGAGTAGGTTTGGTTTTTAATTCTCCTGTTGCTGATAAATAGGGTAATAGCGTTAAATGAATATTTAAAGTGTTTCCAGCACCTAATTCCCATTTTAACTGACGAACCGCTTCAATATATGGAAGCGACTCAATATCGCCAACGGTTCCACCAATTTCAGTAATAACAACATCAAAATTGAATTTTTTGCCAAGACGTAAGATGTTTCTCTTTATTTCATCAGTTATGTGTGGAATTACTTGAACCGTTTTGCCGAGATAATCGCCTTTACGCTCTTTATTAATTACATTCTGGTAAATACGACCCGTGGTTACATTGTTCGCTTGTGAGGTTGGAGTACCTAAAAAACGTTCATAATGTCCTAAATCTAAATCTGTTTCAGCTCCATCTTCTGTAACATAACATTCCCCGTGCTCATAGGGATTTAAGGTTCCTGGGTCTACATTAATATAGGGATCTAGTTTCTGTATGGTTACCGAATAACCTCTTGATTGTAGTAGTTTACCTAAGGAAGCGGATACTATTCCTTTTCCTAATGAGGAAGTTACCCCTCCTGTTACAAATATGTATTTGCTTGAAGACATTGCTATTGAAGATTATACGGGCAAATTAACTCAATAAAATCCAAACCCTATTATACAAATAAGGAAAAAATTTCAACCATTACTTACTAGTTTGATTATCTGTAATTTATAAGACAGGCATTAAAAGAAATCTCAGATCGTAAACGATGTCTAAAATTAATTTTAAAAAGTATTAATATTTACGCTTGGGGCCTCGTTGATTTTTCTTTATCTCCTTTACGGGTTCTTCTTTTACAAGCGGTTCAACTCGAGTGAGTTTGTCTATCATTTTAATTTCTTTTTCTAAAACCAGCATCTCTTCACGTGTTTGTGTTATTTTTTGTTGCATTTCATTTAGTACAGTCGATGCATTTTTAGTGTTTCTGAAGAATAGTATGTTATTTTCCCATGTTATTACCTCTCCCTCCATTTTACGATGACGCTCAATAAGTTTATCGCGTTCATCGGTGAGCGCACGATCTGACTTAGGTCTTTCGCTTATATCAGCCAATTTACTTGAAAAACGTAATAATTTTTTGTCATTTTCGGTAACTGAAAGTTGATCGAGAAATTTATTAATGTGTTCCCTATAGGTATCTTGTATTTCTTTTTTTCGATCCATTGGTACAAATCCAACAGCCGTCCATCTGCGCTGAAATTCTTTTAAGCGATCTATATCCGCTTTGCCATCTCCACTTGGTTGTAGTGTTTCTAATTCTTTTACCATAGCTAGTTTTACGTTAAGATTTTCAACATAGCTCAGATCCATTTTCTTAAAGTAATCTTGTCGTGCTTGATGAAAATTATCAATGGCAGTTCTAAAGCGTTTCCATATTTTATCTGATACTTTTTTGGGAACAGAACCAACATCTCTCCATCGTCTTTGTAATGCTATTAGTTGACTCATGCCTTGTTCCCATTCGGTTGTATTTGCTAGAGATTCGGCTTGTATGCATAATTCTGTTTTTAGCTGAAGATTATCTTGTTGCCGCTCTTTGTTATCGGCAAAAAATTCCTTGCGTTTGTTAAAATAAACATCGCAAGCTTCTTTATATCGTTTGAGTAATTTTGTATGACGACTGTCTGGAATTAAACCAATGTCTCTCCAGCGTTGTTGAATAGTAATAACTTCAGCCGTTTTGGTAATCCAATCTTTAGGTCCCAAAAATGACGACGTATCAATTGACTCAATAAGTTCACAGATACGCTCTTTTTCTGCTAATAAGTCATTTCGTTTCTCTTTCAGCTCAAGAAAATAATCCTGATGTTTTTTATTGATTTTTACGGTAACTTCCTTAAATCGCTGCCAAACCTCATCTCTTTTCTCTTGCACTACTGGGCCAATTTCTTTCCATTGTTCATGGTATTTTTGCAGAATGCGAAAGGCTTTAACAACATCTGTTTCGAGCATCAATTCTTCGCTTTTTTCACAAAGAAATATTTTTGCTTCCAAATTCTTTTTAAAGTCAAGATCGCGTAATTCTTTATTAATTTTTACGTAGTCATAAATTTTTTCAAGACTAACCTCATAACTACTCCATAAATCGCGAATTGCAGTTTGGGGAACTGGTCCTACATCGCGCCATTGCTTTTGTAGTGTGTGAAGTAGGTCAAATGTTTTATTTAAGGAATCATGTTTTTCGGTAAGTTTTTTTATCTCCTCCAGTATTTCGTATTTCTTTTTAAGATTCTGAGTTTTAACCCCCTCTATCTCCTGATTAATCTTCTCCTTAACTTTTTTATATTCTAGCATCAACTCCTTAATTTCATCTTCTAAGGCATCTTTTGGCGCAGTAAAATTATATTCTTCTCCACCTTCTTCAATGAAGAGTTTTTTCTTTTCTTCCCTTTCAACGGATAGTTTTTTATAGAATGTAACACGAATATGCTCAACAGCTTCACGAATATCATGTAAAGGAGATGCATGCAACATTGCCTTGAATTCAGATAATAACTCCTTTCGGCTCATTAAATTATAGTCCTTCAGCTCGGTATTAGGCAACATTCCTCCGTCTTTTATCTCGGCAATTACCTGTGAATCATCGCCTTCTATAATAACTTCCTTGGGCAGTTGATCCTCATTATTTACAATATTTTCATTCATACTCTTGGTCTTAAATAGCCTATTTTATTACGAAAGTAAACAATATCAATCTAAATGACAAAGTTTTTTGAAAATAAAATAGATACGTTTTTTTCATTAAGATAATACTATTTTTTATACACTTAATAATTTGTATTATAATACCCAATAATTATACAACAAATCGCTTTTTTTAATCACATCGCTTTATTTATTGCGGATCAACTGAACGTTTTTTTAAGTCATTTGTTCCGCAATAAATACACTACATGCTATACTGTGAACATTACCCTATGACCCTTAGCCGCAGCGAATCCCCGTCTAAACGCAAGGGCAGGAGTTCTACTAAATAATCACGATAGATCAGGATTAATTAGTAGAACTCATTATAATATCGACCCACAGTGCTAAAGTAAAATTTAATTTTTAGAGTATAATTAGGTATAATCTGAATTAAAATACTGGATAAAGAAATTTAGCAAATATTTTGATTGTCAAAATATTCAATCTTAATATTGCACGATCAAAATATACATTATCTTTTGGATATGGTGATTATATTTTATTTTCAAACATTATTAGTCAATCTTCCATCTTAAATTCATTACTTAATACATAAATATAATTAACTTTGTGCAAAATTAATTAAAGTAATGAAGGAACAGGAGAAAATTGAATCGGGTCTTTACTTACCCATGATAGAAGACTTTTATACTTTGCAAGGTGAAGGTTTTCATACAGGAAAAGCAGCATATTTCGTAAGATTAGGCGGGTGTGATATTGAGTGTGATTGGTGCGATACGCGTATTTCATGGGATGCTTCAACGAAGGATCTTACATCAATAGAAGATATTGTGAGTAAAGTAGCAGCGGCTCCCGCTAAAGCCATTGTTGTTACAGGTGGTGAACCCTTATTGTATAATTTATCGCCACTTTGTGATGCTTTAAATGAAGAAAGTGTTGAAACCTATCTTGAAACATCTGGCGCCCATGACTTAACTGGCGAATGGGATTGGATTTGTCTTTCACCAAAACGCAATCACCCACCATTAAATGATATTTTTATTCTTGCAAATGAATTGAAAGTAATTATTGCAAATAAAGATGATTTTAAATGGGCAGAAGAAAATGCGGCAAAGGTAGATAAAACCTGTCATTTATTTCTTCAGCCTGAATGGAGTAATTTTGAAGAAATAATGCCTGTTATTGTAGAGTATGTTTTACATAATCCGAAATGGCAAGTTTCTTTACAAGCACATAAATTTATGCGCATCCCATAAATAAAATTTTATGAAGCAATGCTTCCGCTATAGTTTCTTTGCACTTGTACTGCTTTTAACATTTATTACTGTTTCAGCACAAACAAATATCTCGGGCAATAAAAAAGCACAAAAAAAGCTTTCTGAGGCAATTGAGATGCAACGAAACTATAAGCCAGCAGAAGCAATAAATATTGCAAAACAAGCTGAAGCAATTGATCCGAGCTATATAAATGTACATCTTTTTCTTGCTGAGATGTACTCTAATCTTAAGGATTACCCTAAAAGCATAGATTCCTATAAGAAAGCGATCGCACTTAGTCCTGATTTTTTCCCTAACGCACTTTTCTTTATTGGTGAAATGGAGCAATCGTCAGGTCTTTTTTCTGATGCACGAGATCATTTTTCACAGTTTTTGCTAAAAAAAAATATCAGCGATGCGTTTCGTAAAAATGCTTCAGATCGTATTAAAGCCTGCAATTTTGCCCTCTTTCTAATGCAGCATCCTATTGACTATGAAATAACAAATTTAGGAGATAGCATTAATTCAGAATTTGATGAGTATTGGCCTGGCATCACTGCCGATGATAGTCTTTTTGTAATCACTCGACGTATTCCCAAAAATGCTGCAATAAAAGAATTTTATGGTAATACACAAGAAGATTTTTATTTCAGTAAACGCAATAAATTAGGTAGCTGGTCCAAAGCTCGAAATGCTTTTAGGCCCCTAAATACACCCGATAACGAAGGCGCACAGAGTATTTCTATTGATGGAAAGTATTTGTATTTTACTGCGTGCAATCGGCCTGGGGTTTATGGTCAATGTGATCTTTATGTTTCTATACGCGTAGGTAAATCATGGAGTTTTCCATTAAACTTAGGAGAGCCAATCAATTCTCCATCAAGCGAAAAACAGCCAAGCATTTCACCCGATGGTAGAACTCTTTATTTTGCCAGCTCACGAACTGGAAGCAAAGGGAAAATGGATATTTATAGCACTACATTACTCGATAACGGTTTTTGGACAGAGCCTATTAATCTAGGCGATAGTATTAATACCATAGGTGACGAAAGTGCCCCTTTTATTCATAGCGACAACAGTACATTGTATTTTACTAGTGATGGCTTATTGGGTATGGGCGGTAAAGATCTCTTTTTTTCACGTCGCTGTGTAGACGGAAAATGGGGTAAGGCTCAAAATATGGGGTATCCGTTAAATACCATCGGAAATGAAGAAGGCATGTTTATTAATACCACAGGAGATATTGCCTATTTTGCTAGTGATATTGATGAACGCAAAGGACGTGATATTTATAGTTTTACACTCGATTCAGCCATTCGTCCAAACCCCGTATCATACATGCGCGGAAAAGTGATTGATGCAAATTCAAAAAAAGTACTTGGTGCAGCTTTCTTGCTTACCGACTTAAGTAACGGAAATAAAATAATGCAAGCACGTTCAAGTGATGAAACAGGTGAGTTTATGATTACCATACCTTCAAATTCAGCATTCGCTTTGAGTATCGATAAACCTGGGTATTGCTTTCATTCTGAGAATTTCAGCCTGCAAACATTTACTGATTTCTCAAAACCATTTTTGATAAATATTCTTTTGCACCCTTTAAAACTAGGAGCGAAAATAGTTCTTCGAAATGTATTTTTTGAAACGGATTCCTATGTAATTAAAGAAGAATCAAAAATAGAACTTGATAAAGCCGTTGAATTTCTTTCAAATAATCCGAAACTTAAAATTGAGGTTGGCGGCCATACTGACGACTTAGGTGCTGATACTTACAATTTAACATTAAGTGATAATAGAGCACGTTCTGTAATGGATTATTTAATAATTAAAACCATTGATGCTTCTCGTCTCACATATAAAGGATATGGAGAAGCGTTCCCTTTCACTGCTAATATAGACGATCGTTCGCGCGCTTTAAATAGAAGAACTGAGTTCACTATAACTGGTAATTAATTTGTATGACCCGATTATATAAACTAGTACGTAATCAAAAAACATTTATAATACTCACTTCATCTTTTTTGGCAAGTGCCAGTGTGCTTGTACTCTCGGTATCAAAATCAGAAATTCACCTCGCGTTTAATTCCATGCACTTCAATGCTGCCGATTACTTTTTTAAATTGATTACCAATTTGGGAGATGGCCTTTTTGTAGTTATTGTTGGTTTACTATTTTTATTATTTCGTATTCGTTATTCGTTTCTTATTATAGGTAGCTGTCTGTTATCTGGATTGGTAGTACAATTTCTTAAAAGAGTTTTTTTTTCAGATGTTGCACGCCCCATTGAATATTTTAGAGATATAAGCCAGTTACATTTAGTTGATGGTGTGAAAATGGCACATTGGCATAGCTTCCCATCGGGTCATAGTACTTCAGCCTTTGCGTTGTTTTTTTGCTTTGCCATCATTATTAATAATAAAAAGGCGCAATGGATTTGTTTTATGCTAGCATTTATCACAGCATTCTCACGAGTTTATTTATCACAACATTTTTTGATTGATATTGCTGCTGGAGCAATTATTGGTACAATTTCTACACTACTTTGCCAAAACATACTTTTGGGCATCAACAAAAAGTGGATGGATATGAGTATAATAATGCGGAGAAGATAATCGCATTATTATTCAATCACATGGCTCATCTTAATATGCTTGACCTATTTTAAGAATAGCTATTAAATTATTCCAAAGAGAATTCTATCGTCTTACACAACGAACACTAAGATTGGCGTTTTTACCGTATGATTTTGACTGAATACCATTGCTGAGAGACTGATACCATGCCTGATCTTTTGAATTCTCAGTAGAGCTCCAATATATGTATGTGCCAATTTCTGAGATGGTAGAGCGATTCACATAAATGGCATTTAATTCATCCTTTGCAGGTAGGTACCAATCTGAATATCCGAGGGAATTCAGCGTGTCGCAAATGTATGCAGCATAAGCGCCCACTTTTTGGTTTGCAATAATGGAGGCTGTATTTGCTTTGCCATCAGTTGTACCTGTTGCACCCGTTATTGTTGCACTATCACTATACCATGCAATAAAATTAGCATTATTGATTGGGTAAACGTATAAAGTTCCATTGAAATCAATGGAGTCAATCTTTGCCCCTTCTTGAGTGATTTCGATTTCAAATGGATTTTTGCCGGAAATAGTTATGCTTATAATTGCGGTTCGGTTTTTAATAGAAGCATTTTGGAAACATTTTATAGTAATCGTTTTGTTGTTTTCACCACTTGAGGGGTAAGCGGTACACCATGTTTCATGGGTGGAAATGGCCCAGCTTGTATTAGATGATACCTCAATTTTAGTGGATACAGTGTCGGAACAAAGGGTTTGTGAAAGTGGGCTAGCACTTATGTATGTTGTATTTGATGCTGTGTTTTCAATGTATTCATTCTCAATCTCAGCAATATCTTCTATATTCTCTTTTTTGCATGAAGCAAAAATCAAAAAAAGAAGTATGGAGGTTTTAATCGCATAAGTTATTATAGTTTTCATTTGTGTGTTAATAGTTTAAATGTTGATATTATTTTTACAAATAAACTATTTTTTTATCTACTAGAGAAATTTATTTTCTCTAGTAGTTCGCTCTATTTTCTGAAATAGTATATAATCGAGACAGATAAATTATTATCAGCAGCTCATTCCTCCTGCATTTTTCTTTGCTGATAGCAAATTGTATGCTCCTTTAGTTACAATTTTACTTGTAGTAATATCTAAGTTATTTGGTATTTTTATTTCGGAATAACCGCCGTTACTAACTCCTTTTTGTATTTCAAGCATACGATATTCGGTGAATGGTTTTCCATTTTCCGTTTTGTTTTTTTCAAATACAAAAATATAATCTTTGTCGTCAAATGTTACAATGGCTTCTGATGGAACTGCTGTTACATTTTTACCTGTAGCTTCAATGATTGCATTAACATACATTCCTGGTAGTATATTTTTGCATATTTCAGTTACGCGCGCATATACTTTGTAGGTTTTATCGCTATTTATTAAGCTCCCCGTTTGATAAACAACGGCATTATGCTGTTCATTTTCGTTATTTATAAAGAAACGTATATTTTGACCTGTGGCTACTTTATCTGCATCTTTCTCGAATAAAGTTAGCTCAAGCAATAAATTGCTGCTATTTACAATTTCAAAAATAACATCTGAAGGGGAAACAAATTTTCCAACATTTACATTGACCGCCTTAAGGTATCCTGTAATTGGTGAAAGTAAAGCAACAGAACTACTAATGTTATCTTCCGTTAAAATTGCGGCATTAATTCCTATTAGCGATAGCTTTTGTTCAAGTGCATGTACTTGTGCTTTTAGGTTTTTGTAGTCGGCAGTTACTTGTTGAATATTTTGCTTAGAATACACATCGTCTTTATATAATTCGTTGTGTCTGTTATACTCTGCCTCAGCAAATTCAAATTTATTTTTAGCCTCTAAATAGTTTAGCTGTATGTCAATGAAATCTTGATTTTCAATAATGGCCAGTATTTGACCTTTTTGAACCAAGCTGCCGGGTGTAAGCAATGTGCTTCTCACAAATCCCCCCCAAGGCATACAGACTGTTGCCATATTTTGTGGGGCAACCGTTACTATTCCATTTACTTTTAATGTGCCACTTAGTGACTTCATTTCAATGGATCCCAATTCTATATTTGCAAGTTTTATTTGATCATCGCGTAATTCAACCACATCTTCCGGTAGTTCTTCTTCATTCCCTGGTTCGCAAGCTGCATCTACACATTTGTCTGCACTTTCTTCTTCATGACCATGCTCATTATTTTTTTTGCTATTACACCCAGTTATTAGGGTGAAACATATCATTGCACCAATGATAATGTTATATCTACTATTTTTCATATTTTTATTTTTTAAAATGTTTTACCTAAAATGTATTCAATATTAATAATGGTTTGATTATAATTATTTAGAGCATCTAAATAGTTCTGTTTTAATTCCAATGCTCTGTTTATGTTGAGTGCAAAGCTATGGTAGTCAAGCGCACCTGCTTTGTAGCTTTTTGTTGTTTGTTCAATTATAAGATTGGCTTCAGGAATGGCTTGTGTCTCATAATACGAAATGCTGTTTTCATATTTTACATATTCGCCAAGCAGTGATTGATAGTTGCCTGTAAGCGTTTGATAACAATAGGCTGCATTCGTTTGTGCTATTTGTTCATTCAGTTTTGCTGTCTTAATTTTCGCAGAATAGGGTGCAAACCACAGAGGTATTGTAATACCCGCCTGAAATCCAGTAAATCGATCACCCAAGCCAAAGCTGCGTGGTATGCCATTTACATCCTGAATGCCTTGTATGGTCTGACTAAAATAAGCGAAATTAAGGTCGGGCATCATGCGGCTTCTTTCTAATTTCCTTTCAATGCGCGAAATCTCTATTTGCTGTTGGATATATCCTAAATTAGGATTAGTAACTAATGATAAACTATCTAAAGATATTGAGAAATTAGCCCGATTCAAAACAGTATCTGCCGAAATTATTTCGGTTGTTGTATTCAGAATAGTTTGTAATTTCTTATTGTGTATTTTTATATTAGCGATGGTTTCATGTAGTCTGTTTTTTACTTCTAAGCTTTGTGATCGTGCGGTTATCATTTCAAGTTGGTTTGTTTCTCCAGCTTTTGCTCGTAATTCGGCTGCACGTAGTGAGCCTGCAAATATACTGTCTTGATATTTGAGAAGTTTTAGTTTTGAATATAGATAAACTAGTTGATAATAGATTTGCTTTACTTGCGTTGTAATTTCTATTTGTGATGATATTAATTGCCAGTTACTACTTTGGATATTGGCTTTTGCTAGTTTATGTTGGTTGATGTATACCGATGGAAATGCAATTGATTGTGATACACTTATACTATTGTCTTTAGTAAATGAATTAAACTGTCCGTATTGACCCTCAAAATTGGTTTTTGGAATATCCCATGCGGCACCTTTCATAGCTTTTTGTACATCTACTAAATAGCTAGAAGATCGAATAGCCAAATTACTATCTAATGCTATTTGAACTGCCTCATGCAAATTAACCTTTTTTACTTGTTGTGCTTCTGATTTATTAAATACGGAAGAAATATAAAACATGAGTACTACGAGCATTATTGATTTCGCTGTATTGCTTTTAAGAGTAAATTTAAATTTACGTGTTGAGAAAAATATGTAAAAAATGGGCAGAATAATTAGTGTGAGTAAAGTGGCAGAGATCAAGCCACCAATAACAACCGTGGCAAGTGGTTTCTGTACTTCGGCACCTGCTGATGATGATAATGCCATTGGTAAAAAGCCGAGAGAAGCAACTGCGGCAGTTAATAATACAGGCCGGAGTCGAGTACGTAAACCTTTAATTACACGTTCATTAATATCCGTCATTCCTTCATTCTCAAGACGATTAAACTCAGCAATGAGAACAATTCCATTAAGCACAGCAACTCCAAAGAGCGCAATAAAGCCAACACCTGCCGATATAGAAAAGTTCATGCCGCGTATCCATAAAGCAAATACACCACCAATTGCCGACATTGGAACTGCTGTAAATATCAGTAAGCTTTGTTTTACAGAATTAAAAGTAAAATATAGTAAGACAAAAATTAAAAGTAATGCAAATGGAACAGCAATAGCAAGTCTTTTTTTTGCTGCAACTAAATTTTGAAATTGACCACCATAGGAAACATAATAGCCAGTAGGTAGTTTTATGTCAGCGTCAATTTGTTTGCTAGCTTCATTTATTACACTTTGCACATCGCGGTTGCGAACATTAAAACCAATCGTAATGCGTCGTTTGGTATTCTCTCTTGAAATTTGTGCTGGCCCTGATTTTATTTCAATATTAGCCAATTGTTCAAAAGGTATTTGACCACCATTGGGAAGGCTTACGGAAAGATTTTTTACATCCTCCAGATTCTTTCGATAATCTTTATCTAAACGAACAACAAGTCCAAAACGTTTTTCTTCATCAAAAACAACGCCTGCTTTACGTCCTGCAAAGGCAGACTCGAGCACGCGATTTGCGTCATCAATTGAAAGTCCATATTGAGATATTCGGTCACGATTATATTCAATTTGCACCTGGGCTAATCCAGTAACTTTTTCCACATTAATATCTTCAACCCCATTAATACGCGCAATTATTTTCTCAACATCTTCTGCTTTTTCTGATAATATATCTAGATCATCACCAAAAATTTTTATTGCAATGTCTTGTTTTGAACCCGACATTAATTCGTTAAAACGCATCTGTATAGGTTGCTGAAATTCGAATTTAACACCAGCTAGTGCTATAAGTTTATCTTCCATTTGTGCTACCAATTCTTCTCTGGTTTTGGCTGAAGTCCATTCACTCTTGTCTTTTAGTGTAATTATGTAATCGCCTGTTTCCATAGGAGTGGGGTCGGTTGGTATTTCGCCAGCACCAATTTTACATACGGTGTGTTTTATTTCAGGAAAATTATTGAGCAATATCTTATTGGCTTTTTGAACCGTTTCAACCGTATTGCTGAGTGAACCGCCTTGTAGTGTTATGATACCTGCTGCCAAGTCACCTTCCTCGAGTTGTGGTATAAACTCACCGCCCAATCGTGTAAATAGAAATATACTGATGATAAATAATCCTATTGCAAAAACGCTAACCAGTAATTTCTGTCTGAGTACAAATGTAATTATTGGGTTAAACAATTTATGAAACCAGTCCATAAGTCGGTCTGAAAAATTCCTTTTATGTTCGGTGTTTTTACTCAAGAACAAGGCTGAGGCCATGGGTACATAAGTTAGCGAAAGGATAAATGCGCCAAGTATTGCAAAGCTAACGACAAGCGCCATAGGCCTAAACATTTTCCCTTCAATGCCAATCAATGCAAGAATTGGAATGTAAACGATAAGAATTATGATCTCACCAAAAGTTGCTGCTTTGCGAATTCGGCTAGATGCTTGAAAAACCTCTTCGTCCATCTTTTCCTGCGAAAGCTTTGCTAATCCCTGATGATGGTACTTACTCATGTTAATTCGATGCATTACACTTTCAACAATAATTACAGCGCCATCTACTATAAGACCAAAGTCAATAGCTCCCAAACTCATTAAATTACCCGAAACGCCAAATAATCTCATTAATGATATGGCGAAAAGCATTGCCAGAGGTATTACCGAAGCTACTATAAGTCCAGCGCGCAGATTGCCAAGGAATAATACAAGCAGAAAAATTACTATTAGCGCCCCTTCGATTAAATTTTTTGAAACGGTTCCAATTGCCCGACTAACAAGGTCAGAGCGATTTAAAAACGGCATTATGGTAACGCCATTAGGTAATGATTTTTGAATGGACTGTATGCGTGTCTCAACATTATCAACAACTTCATGGGCATTAGCCCCTTTAAGCATCATTACTACACCACCAACAGCTTCGGAAGTATCAACTACAAAGGCTCCGTAACGAATGGCGCTTCCATACTGTACCTTTGCTATATCGCGAATTAAGATGGGAATACCTGATGGATTATTTTTCACCACAATTTTCTCAATATCCTCAAGAGTTTTTACTAGTCCAATACCACGTATGAAGTAGGCGCTAGGCTTCTTATCAATGTAAGCACTGCCTGTATTTTCATTGTTTTTTTCGAGAGCGGTATAAATATCCGTTAGCGAGAGATTCATTCCTCTAAGTCTTTCTGGATTTACCGCAATCTCATATTGTTTAACAAACCCACCATAACTATTAATATCAGCTACACCAGGCGTGCCAAGCATTTCACGACGAACTACCCAATCTTGAAGGCTACGTAATTCCATTGGCGTGTATATATTTTCCATGCCTTTTTCGACGGCAAGTCTATACTGGTATATCTCACCTAAGCCAGACGAGATTGGGGCGAGCTCAATTTTTGCAAGCCCCTCTGGAATGGCTTCTTCAGCTTCTTTTAGGCGCTCACTTAATTGTTGCCTTGCCCAATATACATCAACATCATCTTTAAAAACCACGGTAATAACTGATAAGCCTAGGCGCGATATGGACCTAAGCTCAATGATATCGGGTATATTGGCTACAGCTACTTCAATGGGAGCTGTAATAAAACTCTCAACCTCTTGTACAGCTAAGGATGGGGCAAGCGAAATAACTTGCACTTGATTGTTTGTAATGTCAGGTATGGCATCAATGGATAACTGGCTTAATGAATAACTGCCCCAACCAATGAGTGCAACGATAAACAGACCAACAATAAATTTATTCTTTATTGAGAAATGAATGATACGTTCTATCATAAACATTTGTTTTAATGAGTTAATACAGATAGCTAAAGCCGTCGTTTTTTAGGACAGCAGCACGAATGAAATTTTGTATTAACTTATTTTAGGAGGTAGCCAAATGCTTGAGAAAAGTGTGGATGTATAATCAAACGTATACATCGTTATTTGTTTTTGAGAGAATGACAAACAGATAAATTGAATAATGTATGCTTGTGATATCATAGGAGAAAGACAGCAACTACAAGCGCAAAAGGGTGAGCAATGATCGCTCGGTTCTTTGTGGCTATGTGTTTTATTTTGAGATTGTTCTATTTTTTGCAAATGAGTATCTTCAGGCAGATCAATGCAGGTATTGGCGGTTAAGTTTAATATATAAAAGGCTAATATGCTTGCAAACAGTTTCATAATTCAAACATAAAAGTAATCATTTTATATGGTAAGTTTGTTTTATTTTTTGAACCATAAAGTTATAATAAAAAGTTATTATTAACAAGTATTGGTCAGTATGCTCTTAATGAGATATATTACAATTAACAAAGGATGTTATCCAATAATTGTGAGTATTATTTTGCGTTTTGTTGGATGATCTCTGAATTCACAAAAATAGATACCCTGCCAAGTGCCTAAATTCATGTGTTTTGAGCTAATAGGTATGGTGAGTTCCTGCCCAAGTATTGATGCTTTTAAATGCGCTGGCATATCATCATCGCCTTCCATATTATGTTCAAAATAGGGTAATCCTTCAGGAATCAAACGATTAAAGAATGCTGAGAAATCATTTCGTACAGTTGAATCGGCATTCTCATTTATGGTGATTGCAGCAGAAGTATGTTTCAAAAGTATGTGTAGTAAACCAGCATCGGGTAAATCTGTTAACTTCTCACGAATAACTTGTGTTATAAGATGAAAACCCTTAGGTAAGGGTGGTAGCGTAAATTCTATTTGTCGTACCATAAATATAGATTAAAGTTCATAAGGTATGGCGTTTCTTTTTTAAAATCTATATATTAAATAATGCTTTCTTATTTTTAAACATATCTACATATTTGTGCCCACATTTCCCGTAACATGAGAGATGCCAGTATTTCCTACAGCACCTGCAGAGGTAAACAATACATAGTTAATAGAAGTGCCTAAGTTAGGAGTTTGCCCAAAAAGCACGTTAGTAAATAGAAGCGTAGTGGCAGTAGCTAACGTAAAAAGTTTAATTCTTTTCATAATTTATTTTTTTTGGTGAGTTGTATTTCGCCAAACTAAATTGTAGATATTTTTAATCAAACCCCTTACACAATTACATATTAGAGTTATATGATTCACAGATATAGACAATTCATTAAACGAATAAATAGTTTCAAATTCATCTTCTTACTGACATTCTAGCCATATTTTTAACAGGTATAACCTTCCGTAATCCTATCTCGTTCTAATTTTGTCAAAATTATTAGTTGAGCATAACAATAATTTTATTGCGAGTGTATAAAGTAGTAATTGCTTAAATATTTACATTTCGTTTTTCTGCTAGAGTTTATCGGCATAGCGAATCTAACGAATATCAATACAAAAATAGATGTTGCCGATTCAACTTTTTGCTTTATCTCAACTAAAAAACTTAAAATTTGTAAAGTAAACGAAGGGTATTTGTACACTATATTAAAATTATTCTCTCAGCATTACTATGCTTATATAAAATGCGTAAAGTGTGAATGATGTAACTTATAAACGATATTATGAAAACGTTTTAATACAGAAGTAATCAATTTTGTACTGTGATAAATATCGCAATTTAAAACATGCTAAAATGAAAATGTTAAAACTTTTCCCAATACTTGCAATAATGCTATTGATGGTATTAAATGATAGTTGCAAGAAAGTTGATGATGACCCCGTTGTTCCTCCAATAGATAATCCTACGACGAATACAATGGTTAAATCAACCGACCCGGTTAACGGTGAAACAGATGTTGTTCCTACTAAAAATATTTCAATAATATTCAGTGAAGAAATCGATCCGCAAACAATCAACGCTTCAACATTTACCTTAAAGCAAGGATCAGTGGCGGTTTCCGGAGCGGTTTCTTATACTGGAAAAAAAGCAACATTTACGCCAACAAATAGCCTGACATTAGCAGCTATATATACTGCTACAATAGCTAGCAATGTAAAAAATATAGTCGGCAAAGCAATTGCATCTAGTGTTGTATGGAATTTTACAATTGTAAACAGTATTTCTAGTTTGGCAGTTGTTAATCTTGGGACTTCAGCTAATTACGTGATCTTGGCAAAAACAGCCATTAAAAACAGTCCTATTTCTGTTGTTACCGGAGATTTGGGGTTAAGCCCTGCCGCAACATCTTATATAACCGGATTAAGTATAACAAATGCTACTGGCTATGCAACGTCTGCACAAGTAACTGGAACTATATATGCTGCCGACATGGTTACACCTACTTCAGGTAAATTAACTACGGCTGTTAATAATATGATTACTGCTTACAACGATGCAGCTGGACGTCCATCTCCTGATTTCTCCGAACTGGGCTCAGGAAATATTGGTGGAAAAACACTAACACCAGGACTCTATAAATGGACCAGCTCAGTTACATTGCCTACGGATGTTACTATCTCTGGAGGATCAGGTGATGTTTGGATATTCCAGATTTCTGGTGATCTTAACATGAGTACTAGCGTAAAGGTTATCCTATCAGGAGGTGCAAAAGCTGAGAATATTTTCTGGCAGGTAGCTGGTATGGCAATTTTTGGAACAACATCGCATTTTGAAGGAATTATATTATGCCAGACTGGCATTACTTTTCAAACAGGAGCTTCTTTTAATGGAAGAGCGTTAGCTCAGACTGCTGTTATTCTTGAAGGGAATA
Organism: Bacteroidales bacterium; assembly: GCA_038248505.1. Classification (GTDB taxonomy): domain Bacteria; phylum Bacteroidota; class Bacteroidia; order Bacteroidales; family JBBRXJ01; genus JBBRXJ01. Next base: position 3,370 of record JBBRXJ010000053.1, on the reverse strand, counting down.
CGATTGTTAATCCTTAATATTCACGTATTAAAAAAGCTAAAATCATAGCATGAATTATATAACGAATCCTATTTTATTTAGAACATATTATGATGAAGCTTGACAACTTTGCTATTAATTAATTATTTAACTAAAACAAACAAAATGAAAACATCATTAAAAACAACAACAAAAAAACTTTTGGTATTTTGCCTAGTTTTTTTTATGGCAGGCATCAGCGGATTTGCACAACAAACTAAAAGTGCTGTATTTAAAAAAGCTGACAATGCTATGCAAAATGCAAAAACAATAAAAGCAGATATTCTGGCTCCAATAGAATATTCGAAAGCATTGGTTTTTTATCAGGATGCTGAAAAGGATTTCGATAAAAAAAATGGAATTGAGAAAGTTGAGGCATCACTTATTGAAGCAGTAAATTACTTTAACAGATCAATAGATCTTAGTTATGCAGCAAAAAATGTTTTCGCAAATTCATTAAATGCGCGTGAAGATGCTTTATCTGCAGGAGCTGACAAGTATGCAAAAGAACTATGGTTAGAAGCAGAAAAAATATTTGTTAATGCATCTGAAGAATTAGAAAAAGGCGATAGGGATGACGCATACAATAAATCTGCTGAAGCAATTGAGATATATAGAAAATCGGAGCTTGCTGCTATTAAAACAGATTTATTGGATGAAACCCGCAATATTTTGAAAAAAGCCGATGAAATGAAAGTTGACAAAAATGCTCCTAAAACAATGAATAAAGCGAAATCGTTATTATCAGAAACCGAAAAGGAACTTGAAACAAACCGATATGATATGGATTACCCACGTATATTGGCAAAACAAGCAAAATATGAAGCAAAACATGCCATTTTTCTCAACAATACCATTAAAAAAATAGAAGATAATAAAACAGAAATGGAAGATGTTATTCTAAATTTGGAAGCGCCTATTATAAACATTGCTGCTGAAATTGGCTTTGTAGCTCAATTTGATGATGGATTTGAAAAGCCCCAAAATACTATCATTAACAATATCGTGGATCTACAACAGAGCAACCTCAAACTAAGCATGCAAAATGTTGAACAAAATATTAAAATTGATCAATTGTTGGCTAATATTGAAGTTCTGAAAAAAGAAAGAAATGCGCTTAATGCTGAATTTAAAGCTGAAATAAGCAAACGTTCTACTGAAAATAATGCCATGATGCAGGAAATTGAAAATGAAAAAAGCCTACTAGCAAAACAAGTAGATTATCAAAATAAAATCAATGAAAAATTTGATGTCGTGAATAAAATATTTAACAACAAGGAAGCGCAAGTTTTTCGTTCCGGAGCTAATGTTATTATTAGGATGGAAGGCTTTGGCTTTGAAGTTGGTAAATCAGAAATAAAACCTGAAAATTTTGACTTACTAACCAAGGTTCAAACAGCTATTAAAACATTCCCAAACAGCAAAATAGTGATTGAAGGATATACAGATTCTTTTGGAAGCGATTCATTGAATATGAAACTTTCTCAAAAGCGTTCTGATGCTGTTACAGATTATTTAAAAGCGAATATGAAGGAACTCAATAATACAAATATTAGTTCTGTAGGAAATGGTGAAAATAACCCGATTGCCAATAATGAAACCAAGGAAGGACGTTTGAAAAACCGTCGTATTGATATAATAATAAAACCAACGTTTTAATTAAAAGAATTCCCATAAGTTATACTTTTGGACGGTACATAAAAACGGTATGACAACCTTAAGGTTTTCATACCGTTTTTTAATTTGTATTTTTATAGGTTCATGAAGGTTTGCTCAACTACTTCCGTTTAGCTAGTATTTACGGCAAACTCGAAGACTCCAATTTTGGGTGCGTAATCGATTACGTTATTGTATTTGGTCCGCCGTGGCGGAGAAAAAGCTTGAACGGAAAATAATCAATCTGATTCGCTTGGGTGTTGACCATGACCACTCATTTGCGTGGAGCCAGACAAGAATCGGTGGCTGGGCTGTTGCCTAAAGTCCTATTCTGGTAAAACCATTACACTCGACCGTTTATGTAAAAGAGGTTATGTTTCTCTCCTAACCCGCTACATTAAAAATGCTCCACATCTTAATGAACCGCCGAATAAGTGATCCGTACGTACAATGGTGTGAGAGGCGCACTCCGTTGGGAGCCTGGCGGAGCCGTCTACCCGATTACACACCGTAATTCTTTATCTTTTGCCTTTTTTGCCCTGTATATACTCCTTACAAACTGTATTGCATCACGCTTCACTTCGTGGGATAAAAGTTTCGCTATCCAACGGGACTGAATATCCTGACCAAGCGTATATTTATACTCACGAGGAAACTCCTGTGTATATGAAAACACTTTTTGCACAAGGGCATAAACATCTTTAAATACCTGCAATTCGTAATATAGTGCCATTTCAAAAAAAAATTCATGATTTTGTGTCGTCATTCGGTAATATTCAAGCAAGCTTGATATTACACTCATTCCTAACAAAAATCGACCGGTTGGCTACGCCGCTTCTTCGTTACGCTGCGAGGTCGCGGAAATAATCAAATAAATCAAATAGTCAAATTCACCCCGTTGGATATTGCTTTTTTACCACTTCTCATATCCAACGGACTGAAAAACCCAACTCCTTATCGTTGTAGTATCTGCCTACATTGCTGTTACTGTAGGTCATGACTCGGTCCCATGCGTAGGTGGCATCGTACTCCGTAGCACTCCACCAGTAACCGTAGCTTCCAACGTAGCCGAACGTGCCATCGTCGTAACGGCTGCCACCCGGAAGGGCTGTAAAGCCTTTTTCGTTGGTTGCTCCAGTGTTGGGGCTTAACCAATGTGTAGTTCCAATTTCTTTTAACTTGCCTCCTGCTACACTTGTGCCTCCCAAATAATCGGTTAGTTGTGTCCACTCAGCATCGCTTGGCAAACGCCCTGAATGCCGCTTGGGTTGACTGTGCTACTTATAGCCCCGTTCATGGCTGCTCCCCATGTATAAAGTGCTCCATACGTAGCTTTGTTGGCTATATCATCACCGTACCAACAATAGGCCTTGCTTGTTGAAGTAAGGGCATCCTATGTTGAAATAGTGTTAACCAAAGGTATAGCTGTACCATTGGAATAGTGTGTTGTTTTTAGGTTTTCTTTCATCCATGTTTGCGTGCCTATCACTTACCATTTTATAGACAAAGACAAATATTTAAACGACAAGGAGTAGAAATTGCACCAGCAACCATGGACGGATGGTCAGCTGGTATCTGTAAGTTGATTACACCGTTAAATGATCTTTTAAGAAAAACAATACTCGAGTCTGATTATTTGCAAGCAGACGAAACTCCAATCCCAGTACTTACAGAAGATAAGCCAGGCGCTACTCAC
>JBBRXJ010000052.1:0-26144 GCA_038248505.1 Bacteroidales bacterium | reverse complement strand
TGAGCATCTTTTTAGAAAGATATTTATTCTCAATATAATCACTAGCAGATGGAATTTTATTCAACCTGCGAGAACTCATATACTCCCAATTTTTATTTTTGTATAATGAAGTATCAAATTCCATGCCAATAAGCTCACGCCCAATAATATTAAGAATTTTATTTTCATATTTACCTAAACCATTAATTGATCGTAAGGTTGCAATAGATAAATCTTTATTGTACGATGAAAATGCGACGATACAATCAGGATTAAGTTCACTTATTTGTTTTCCTAGATGTTCGTATATGAGGTGGTCCTGTTTTATATCAAGAAGATTATTCGTAGCTAAATATAGTACTTCAATATGTTTTATATATTCTTGAAGTTTAACCTCGGCTTTTTTACGTTGAATAGCTATTGACGCTTGCTTGGTAAACGTTTTTAAAGTCTCTACATCGTTAAGGGAGATTCCGGCAGGCATTATATATACGATACTTCCGTATAGTGTTGTACCTATCATTAATCCAGCTATATAATAATCTTTTGCGCCAATAATAGTATCAATAGCTAATGCTGCGTTTTTAGGAATATCTCCAAATGTTAATTCATGTATACCGCCTTTATCCCATTTTATAAACTCATTTTGCGCTAGCGCCCAAAACTCATCGTCGGTAACTTTAAATGTTCGCCCAATAGGATGACTACCTAAAAAGTGTACGACCTGATTTAAAATCCGTTCAATACCTACAATCCCCCTTACAGTTACTTCACCGAGTTCGCTGTTTACTTCGCTAATTGCTATAATAGCTTTCGGGTCGAGTTGGTGTAATCTTTCAAGAATAAATTGAAAGTAGTCTGCATCATTATCTAAATTTACTAAGTCGAATGCAGATTGTTTTAGAAATTCAACTTTATCAAGATGCGTTTTTTCTAATTCCTTAATTTGTCTTTTCTCAATTGCAATGGACGACTGTCTTATGAATGTACTAATGGTATCTTTGTTTTTAAATGCATGTCCCTTTTTTAATATTATAGCAATTGTAGCATTAATTTTTTGATCGACCATGCATGCTGATGCATATATTTCATCAACATGAAGTATGCGTTCTAGTTGATTGGCAACAATTTTGGGAATTTGGTTATTTGAAAACTCATAGAGGCCACCGAATTCAAATTTCATTAGATTTCCTGATCGTAAATCGAAGACAGAATCGTTATACGTAAAGGCTTTTCCCAAAGGATTCCTACCGATAATCTTCATCAATGTTTGTGCCATAGAACCCATTCCTGTAATATATTGAGGGATGGATATTTTTTTATTAACATCAACGGTAGATACAATTATATAACAATCTTCAATTAATGTTTTTAATTTCTCGGCAATATATTGGTAAATATTTTTTTCGTCAGGGAAATTCACAAATTCCATTGCAGTTTGTTTAAGAAACTCTGTGTTTTTAAGATATTGCTGCTCTCTGGCTTCCGTTTCTTTTCTTTCAGTGATTATTCGTCCGTTAAGAATGGCACCTATGTTACGTCCGTTTTCATCAAGATGTGTATGACCAATGGCTTCAATCCAAAGATAACTTCCATTGGCATGTTTATATCTAAATTCAGCTTTAGCTGTGGCTATGGGCTTTATGATGTTTGTTAGAAAAATTCGCATCAGTCGTATTCGATCTGAAGGGTGCAATAAACTAAATACACTTTTGTTTAATAACTCATCATCTCGCCAGCCAAGAAATTTTGAGTGCGATGGACTAATATAAATAAAATTGCCACGATTGTCGGTGATACTTACCATATCAATCATATTCTCCGTAATGCTGCGATAGAATTTTTCGTTTTGAGCTAGCTTAATCTCTGTCAGCTTACGGTCGGTAATGTCACGTCCAACACAATTCACGGCTATAAAATCATTTGTCTTACCCCAAAGAATATCTATCTTTAAATCAATCCAAATAATTTTGCCTGATTTGTGTCGTGCCTCAAGTTCTATGCAAGCCGATTTTACCGGCTTTTTTAATTCTTTGAGCTGATTAAAAAAAACTTTCAGCGCTTCTGTGAATCGTAAATAAGCGCTTTCATTAAGCAAATCACGTAATGTTTTGTTTTCTATTTCTCCTTTGGTGTAGCCAAAAAGTCTTTCGGTGGAAGGGCTTATATATTTTAATTCGTTTTGCTGGTTTACTATCCATATAATATCATTGATACTATCGGTAATGAGTTTATATTTTTCATAGGTGTTTACCAGTTGATTTTGCGTCTCAGTATGTTCTTGCAGTTCTTTTATGAGATCTAAATTATGGTATGCTTGAGCAGCAAGCATATTTGAAATACCAATAAAAAATTGAATGGTTTGTTGTACTTGTTCCTTGCTCATTATAGGAACATTTTTTATGGCAGTACGAAACGAGTCTACATCAAAATCGTTGTTTTTTGCATAGGTGGCATAAAAATCATCAGAGAATTCATTGATAAAACGAAATTGACCTATTACCAAAATGGCAAAAGTTTTGTCGTTAATGATTATTGGTTGTGTTATATCATGAAGGCCACATTCACAAATGTGTTCTATTGCATTTGCTTGTAGTTCTATATTTGATGTCGCAATGATTTGGTGTATACATTTACTTTTTACTCTTTTATTGTTTTTATTAAATGTATGACAGATTTTATTCGTTTGGGTTTCGAATAATAATTCACCCGTAATTTCGTATATGCTTAAATTGAATTTTGTAAGATTAGAGAAGTTGGTAAACAATTCCTTTATAATTCCTATATCAACAATATCTTTGAATAATAACTGATCAATATTATTTTGTTGAGATTTTTCTGTTGTTTTCTCAAATAATGAACCTCTTGTAAATTCGTGTTTAGTCATTATATGATCTTCATAATTTAATGTTATAATAAGATGAGTAATTTACAAGGTAGATTTATTTGGAATCGAAAAATAGAAAGATGACCCTTTACCGTTAGCAGATTCAAACCATATTCGGCCTCCCATTAAGTCAACTAGTTCTTTTGAGATGGAAAGTCCCAAACCATTACCTCCAAATTTTCGAGTAAAACCAATATCAGCTTGTTTAAAACGTTCAAACATTAGAGGGTGAAACTCTTCAGGTATTCCGCATCCAGTATCTTTAACGAAGAAACGTATAGTGTTTTGCTTGTCTTTTTCATAGCCAAATTCAATGCTGCCTTCATTCGTGAACTTTACTGCATTGCTTAATAAATTTTGCATAACCTGTTGTAAACGCATAGGGTCGGTAATTAATTGACAATCTTCATTTATACTTTTAACAATTGAAACACGTAGATGTTCTTTATTGTTGAATTTTTTTATTTGCTCTAAATCTTTGTAAAGATTATCAATGGTTTTATTGACACTAATTTTTTCTTCATTTATCACCATCTGCCCCGATTCAATTCTCGAAATGTCTATTAAATCATTAAGTATATGTAATAAGTGTTTACTATTTTGATCAATGGCTAATAAATACTCTTCTTTTTCATTTTTACTTAAATCATCTTGTTTAAGAAGTTGGCAAAAACCAAGAATACCATTCATAGGGGTGCGAATTTCATGACTCATATTCGCTAAGAAGATAGATTTAAATTTGTCGGATTCAATCGCTCGCTCACGTTCTTCTTCTGCCTTCATTTTTTGAAGTGCAATTGATGCTTGTTTTACAAAAGTTTTAACAGTTCGGCTCTTTTCAAAATGTTGACCTTTAGGAATAATGAAAACCGCAGTAGCGAGCAAATTATCTTCTGCCGTAAATCCAATGGTAAGAATGTTCTCTATTTGAAATAATTCAATGAGTTTTTGTGCATTTTCTTCGGTAATCATGAGGTTACTGATTATCGAAATATTTGTACCAATATCAATGAGCTCGCCAGTCATTATGTTTTTTAGTACTTCAACCTTTTTAAAAGGTATTCCAACGAATTCACCTCCAATAATATCTTTTGCTTTTTTAATTAATATCTCAGGTGCAACCATGCTACGTATGGTGAGCGTGTCGGTCGTTTTGTTACCCTGATTAACGATGATATAAGCATTCGGATTTAATGCATGTAGTTTCTTAGCTATATAATCGTATATTTTTTTTGATGATGAAAAGCTCACAAATTCAAGAGCGGTCTGAGTTAGAAATTCATTGTTCCGCAAGTAATCAGCTCGTGCAGCTTCAGCATCTTTACGATCTGAAATATCTCTTGAGCTAATAATGAATTTGGCCGGGCGTTCTTTATTTTCATGAAAAAGACGTACCGATGATTCAAACCATGTTTCTTTGCCATCAATATTTCGTAAGCGAACTTGAATCTTTGATGTTTTTTCGGTTATAGGAACGGCTGCAATTACTTTTATGAATTCTCGTAAATCGTCTTTGTTGAACATGTCAAAAAGACTCATTGTAGCTATTTGTTGAGGGTTATAACCGAGTACTTCATAATGTGCTGGATTGGAATAAACGAAACTACCATCGGGATTTATAACACATAAAAGATCCCGCATACTTTCTGTTAGATTTTGAAAAAAGTCATCTTTCTCGCTTAGATTTTGATTGGCTTTATGAATATCTGAAATGTCAATAATAGCACCAATAAGACCCATCTGTCCATCAAAAATATAGCGTGATTTATAGTTAATTACAATACTCTCTTCCCCATTATTTTGTCTAACTCGTGTTTCATATGCTTGTTTATTCTGATTGCCGTTGAACAGTTCTTCATCCGATTTCGTGTAGCTATCAGCATGCTCTTTTGTTGAAATATCATAGGTTGTTTTTCCTAATATCTCGTTGCGACTTTTTTTAACAAATTGCTCAAAGCTCGAATTACATCCAGTATATACGCCGTTTCTATCTTTATAGTATACTGGTATAGGCATCGCTTCTAAAAGCAAACGCATTTTCTCTTCGTCGTGAACTAAGTTTGCTTCAATAATATCTTTCTTTTTTATCTCGTCTTTTAACTGGTGGTTTGCATAACCCTGAAAGGTGAGCAGTTTTGCTAGTGAGTTAAAGTGTTGAATGGCAGAATTAATATACTCTTCAGAGACAAGAGGGAGTTTAAGAAATAACTGTGTAAATTTCTCATTACTCGCATTTGATTCTGATGATATTTTTTTTATTTTACTAAAATCAATTGCTTCATGCGGCTTGCGAAATGGGCCAATAAAAATATGAGCAATATTTTTCTCTTCAATACGTATGCGAATGCCTACCATGTACATCCCAGTATTGCAACGGAATTGGTAGGTTTCTTTAGTTTGCAGTTCTTCAATAGCTTTCATTTGTGATTCTTTGCAAGCACTCAATATGTTGGCCTTACAAAAATGAATATTATCACAAATATGCTTTTCTCCAACAACGATTATGTTTTTCAAAGAATTATCAATAACACTAATGGGGATCTGTATGATAGAATATAATTTAGACAACATTTCCGTTGTTTTTTGAATATCTACCAAATCGCTTAGAAGTGGGGTGTTCGAGTTTTTTTCTTTAATATTTTTTGGTAATTCTTTCTTCATTCGTACTATTAATATATTTATTAATCTGATTCCCTTTTTTATATACAACTATTTTGAAAAACAAGTTTATAACGCTTTATTTGTTGCGGATTGGCTGAAATAATTTAATATGATTTGTTCCGAAATCCATTATAATATTTGTTATTACGCAGGTTTCACCCGCGATTATTTTTATATTGCCCCGCGCTGAGTTAAAGCATAATTTTATGTTTTTTAATGTGTATATTTTAGCTCATTAAAATTATTAAGAATATCTGGTGTATTACTTTGAAATACTAAATTTATAAATGAAATTTAGTAAAAACTTATCATTTTTCTTTCTAATTATCATTTTTTTCTTTTGTAGTGTACTTTTTTCTGATTTTTTTTAATGTTTCTTATATGCTGAGTCAATAGGGAAATGCTTACCATTAAATGCTTTAACACTAGTCCATTCTACTTCGGGATCTGACCAGAATGTATTAAGATGTGATAAGCCTAGGGCTTGCATGGTAAAGAGACATAAGTAGGCACTTCCGGTATTAATATATACTTCAGCAATATTGCTTTGAGCGCCTGTTAATCCGAGGCGTAACCAGCCTTCGTTATTAAAAAGCATATTGTGATTTGCTTGCTTTTTAATAACCGCAGTGAGTGCGCTACGAACCTGTGCTGGTGGCAGATTCTGTGGCAGTAATTTTTTATTAGCCATAAAACTTAAATGGTGAAAAGTTCCAAAACGATACGCAAGAGAGCGACCTAGTAAGGGGTAACTACCATCGGGCGCAACCATACGCTCAAGAACGCAAGCATAACGCTGCGACCTCAATAGTAGTTCCTCATATTGATCTTTTGATAGTATTGCTTTTTGATTTAAAATTTGAGCTATTTCTAGTAACATTGGATGAATCACAAAACTATTGTAATAATCCCAATGAAATTCTGGTCCATCACCATATGCGCCATCGCCTTTATACCATTCTTCATGTTTTTGAATAGCATTATTTATTATTGAAATATCATACGGATAATCAAAAACCAAGTGAAATACTTCTACCATGGCGCTAAATAATAACCAATTATTGTTGTGCGGTTTTATTTTTCGAGCTTGGGCAAAACAATTAATTAAATCATGCTTTTCATTCGCATTAAGTGCATTCCATAATGCAGGACACTTTATAATACTATGTGCTAAAAAGGAAGCATCAACCAAAGGCTGTGATCCACTTGAAAATTCCATAAAATCAGGAGAGCTTGGTTTTGTTGCCATTACAAGTGATTTTAATACTTTATTAAATGTCGCATCTTGTAATTTTCTTTCATTTGTTGGCATATCTTTTAATGCAAGCCACGGTGTAATTCCATTCATAGTACGTCCAAAAGCTTCCAAGTAAACAAAGGGCTTTCGTGTGGCATCATCACATTCAATCACCATATTCTTTTTTAGTTGCCCCATGCTGAGATTGTCAAGTACGGGTTGTGCTATACTAAGCATGGTTTTTAGCCATAATTCTCTATCAGGTATGGCATCAAGCTTTAATTCATCTTCTTTTCTTGAGGTAAAGGTAAAGCTAAAGGCAAAACTCCCAACACCAAGTGCTGGGAGTATGTTTACAAAGGATCTTCGGTTCATTGTATTTTATTTTTAAAACGCAAAAGCGATTCAATATAATAATAGTCGGCATAGTTTAATGGTACGTCAACCTCACTGTTATGAGGATGCGAACCAACACTGTGCATTAGAATGAAATTATTATTTTCATTTAATTTAGCTCTAAATTGAGGAGATGATAAACTGCGAATGAGTTCTTCGGCTCGAACCATATATTGATTTGAAAGTGTACTGTCAACATAATCACTCAGCTCAAGTAATGCTGAACAAGTTATTGCAGCTGCTGATGCATCTCGTTTAGCATTGGGTTTATCTGGTGCATTGTAATCCCAGTACGGCACTTTATCTTGTGCTAGATTAGGATGATTAATTATGTAGTTTGCAATGTTTTTTGCTAAATCAAGATATTTTGTATCATGTGTTTCGCGGTACATAACGGTATAGCCATATAAGCCCCATGCTTGACCACGTGCCCATGCAGAGGAGTCAGCATAACCTTGACAGGTAACTTTCTCAACAACCGCTCCTGTTATTGTATCATAACTTACTACGTGCCATGTGCTAAAGTCTTTTCGGAAATGGTTCTTCATCGTATTGTCTGCATGGGTAATTGCAATTTTGTAAAATGATGAATCTCCAGAGTGTTTAAAGGCCCATAATATAAATTCGAGATTCATCATGTTATCAATAATAACGGGGTATTGCCATTTACCATGATCCCAAGAACGTATGAGACCTACTTTGGGATTGTATCTTTTGCATAATGAATATGCCCCTTGTACCATTATTTTAGCATAATTTGTATCGCCCGTTAAACGATAACCGATTCCAAAACAATCATATATCATAAAGCCTAAATCGTGGGTATAGATATTTGTTTTCTCTTTCTCTATTAAAGCGGTCTTTGCTATGGCCCGTTCCTTCCAAATAGAGTCTTTTGTACTTTCGAATAAATACCAAAGAATGCCAGGATAAAATCCACTGGTCCAGTCATTGGATTGTACTGATTTTAGTTTGCCATCAGGCTCGGTAGTGCGCGGTATACAGAGACTGTCCGCTTTTATGGCTTCAGCCATATTTGAGTATTGTAAGGCGGAAAATTGCAATCCGTCTTCAATAATATTTTTTAGTGGGGTTTCATTTTTGCATGAAAGCAGGCATAGTATGCATCCTAAAGTTAAAAGTGTTTTCTTCATTTTTTTTGTATTTTATATGTTTGTTATTTCTTAATTTCTTTGAATATCTTATCAATGGTTTTAGCGTTGGCAATTGATTCTTCTGATGAAACTATTGGTGTTTTTTTGTTTAAAATACACCAAGCAAAGTGAACGGCTTGTAGTTCATAATTGTCTGGGCTCATAATATGTAACATTTCTGTACCATCTTCTCTTTTATATCTAATTTCAATATAACCAGCAGTATTATATGCTCTACGTACTTCAATGCTGCCTTGCGTTCCGGTTAGTTTATAGTCGCAACGATATTGGCTGTTAAATGCGGAGTATAGTGTGGCATAACAATCATCACTGTATTTAAGTGTTGCGTAACATGCTAAATCAATATTTTCAGTAGGATGCATTTCAGCTTGTGCAACTATCTTTATAGGATCTTTACCAGTTGTGAAACGGAAAAAATTAACGGGATAACTTCCTACATCATATAACGAACCGCCTCCAAGTGATTTTTTAAGGCGTATATCGGTCGGATTGTCAAGGTAAAATGTAAAAGCCGATTCCAAATGCTTTAGTTTGCCAATAGCCCCATCGCGTATCATGTCGCGAAGTTTATAAATAACAGGATTGTGTCTATATGCAAAGGCTTCTTGTAGTATAACCCCGTTTTCCTTACAAGTATCAAACATCGCTTCAACTTCAGCGGAATTTAAACCAAGCGGTTTCTCACATAGAATATGCTTTTTCTTTGCAGCTGCTTTAAATACATATTCTTTATGTAATGCATTAGGTAGTGGTATGTAAACCGCATCAATATTGGGGTCGTTTAATAAATAATCGTATGAATTATAGATGGATACCGGCTTAAATTGTGTTTTAAATCGCTCCAATTTATCAGCGCTATTGCTAGCAATTGCCTGAAGTGTTCCATTTGATGCTTTTTGTATTGCCGGTATTACTGCTGTTTCAGCTATTCGCGCACAACTAAGTATACCCCATCTAATATTTTCACTCATATAGCTATTTTGTGATGTTAATATTTCTGAATTCTATGGCTTTTCCTTCACTTTGTAAGCCAATATAACCATTTGTTATAGATGTTTCAGAAGCCTTGTTTTGTAGTATGCCATTTATAATAACCTGAATAGTGTTGTTCATGCATGTAACTTCCATTTTATTCCATTCTCCTAAAGCGACTTCATTTGAATTGTTTATTTTGGCTACTACTTTTTTAGTTTTATCTATACGTTCTTTCATATCACTTCCCCCGGCACAAATGAAATCTCCCGCATTATTTGCCTTTAATTGTACTTCAATGCATTCAGGAAAAACAGTATCGGGTAATTGTATGTGTATAAATACACCGCTATTACTAGCTTCTTCTGGCCATCGCCATTCAAGCGAAAGGTGATAATTGCTGTATTTTTCTTTCGTACGAATATAACCGAAAGGATTCCCTTTTATAAGAATAATTCCGTCTTTTATTTTAAAAATACTATCCGCATTTACAGATGCATCTCTTAATTTTGTTTGATATGCATGTATATCTTGTTCAGTAAACAATGCTTTTTTTTGTTTTGATTCTTGTGCGTTAAGTTGAATTGCACAAATTAGAATGATTAATACCAAAAAGTTTTTAATACGTTTCATAAATGATTTTATTATTTATATAGCTTCAGAATCATAAACTAATACTCTATCCCAAAGTTTTTCGGATGTTTTGATAAACTCTAAATGGGTCTCATGTGTTTGGTAGATATCATGATCTGTTTTGTTGGCAAAACTAACAATTAAACAGAAGTCATAACTTTTATCAATCACAGGCCTGTCTGTAGTTGCCGGTTTACCAATATGACTGCTTTTGATAACAGAAACTTGGGATATAAATTTTTGTAGGTTTAAAATAAACTCTTCGCTATTACTTTTTATGCTATCTTTTTTTAGCCAGAAAAAAACAACATGCTTAAATAAGTCTTTTTGAGAACGAACACTCTCAGCTTGCACTTTTGAAGCAAACAGACTAAGTCCAGAGACTAGTAGTATACGTTGAATGAATGATCTTCTGTTTTTCATGTTTTATCGTATTCGTTTTGTAAAATCACCTAAGCGGTAATTGATTTGTAATTCATGGCTGCCAAGTGAATAGGCCATTACTTCATTAAAATCAAAGTCAAAAGCGTATGAAATCATTAATCGATCTTGTTTTATACCGAGGTGCATTATAAGTGCATTGTACCCTGTATTATATCGATAGGATACCCCTCCAAAAAATTTGCTGCGAAAGAACTGTCTTGTGATAAACTCAGCTTGATAGTTCATGCTTTCGCTTGTTTTGAATAATACAGCTAACTCATTATAATTCCCTTTTTTAAAGTCAATATAATAACCGCCAAGAAAATAAAAGTGTTTTAGTAAACCCTCAATTTGGTTTCCTTCACTTATGCCTGGTCGTATTTCTGATTTGGTCATGTTTATTATTGAACCACCTAAATACATTTTGTTACTTGAATAATATACTCCAAAATTAAAATCGATATTGAGATATGTTAATCCTGTTTCTAGTGAATTATCGGCATCGTCAAAATAATGGAATTTTTCTTTGTCAATCATAAACTGTATCGCGTTTGCTGCAACTCCAAATGAAAGCTGAGAGCTCACAAATCGAATATGATATGCGTATGCTAATTGAATACCATTGCGTTGTATTAGGCCATTTCTATCATTAAGAACATAAGCGCTTATTGCACTTTTCGATAGTGATGGACTCGTTATACCTGGTATTCCTAAAGAATTTTGGATGGTTTTTTTTCCCTTTTTTATTAATCGGGATTGAAACGAAACCATATTGTAGCTAGGTGCTCCTTTAAATCCAATCCATTGCTGCCTCGATAAGAGGTTAAATGAGGTATACCCTTCAGCGGCACTTGCTGCCGGATTATAATTCGATTTTATTTCACAAAACTGACTCAAATTAGTAATCTGTTGAGTAATTGCTAAGTTTACTTGCAAAATAAGGAAGACGGTAAAGATATATATCCTTTTATCCATATCTCCTATTTAATAATTGTAATATTACCGAGCAAGTTTTTCTTACCAATTCCTAAATCCAAAATATAATGGTAGGAGTCAACAGGTAATTCTTTTTCATTTAAATCCCTTCCATCCCAAGCATTTTGGTTGTTATCATATAAACCGTTAAATGTATATACTGTTCGTCCCCATCGATCAAATATTATAATTTTTATATTCGGATATACTTCACTGTTTTTAATAATCCATTTGTCATTTTTGCCATCATTGTTTGGTGTAATAACATTTGAAATATCAACGGGTATATCGCGTTCAATAGCTCCAATGAGTACACTATCTGATGCAATACACGCATTCTGATTTTTTGCGATTAGCCAAATGATTGTATTTTCAATACTCAGCGGCATGTTTTCAAATGAAATGGTATTGTTTTTTGCAACTAAAACATCACTAATAGTATCGCCAATTCTACTACTTTGAAGATGATACTGTGTGCTTGGGCTAGCATTGTTAAAAATAAGCTTGCATGTATTTGTTGATGTTACCTCAGCTGTATAGAGCGGCAAGTCAGCATCTGGTTCTGCTAATGCAATAAGAATTGCGTTGTCTGTAACAGATGCTTTGCAGAAAGAGTCGTTTACTGCAGTTATAACAGTGTAATTTGTAGAGGTCGTTGGGGTCACTATAATTGTTATTGTTGCTCCATTTCCTGCTGTGGCTAAGCCTTCGTAAAGCATGGTGTTGTCATTTCGCAAACGATACATGGCTGTCACTTCAGTATTTTTAATTCGAATTGCAATATTTATGAATGCACATATCACGGTATCGCTAACAATCATTGCCGTTGTAGGTGGAGTTAATATATTTATGGTGATAACGTTTGACGAGTCTTTACATCCAGTAACATCTTCTAATGCTACAAAATATGTATTGTTACTTGTTGCTGTATAATTTGAATCAGTGGCCCCAATGATTATACCGCTACTATTGTACCATTGATAGTTAGCTAAGCCTGTACCAGCATGTAAAATACCAGAGGTGCAAAAGTTTTGGTTGGATAGGATAGGAGCAATGCCTGCCGAATTAATGTTTATTGAAGCTAAATTGGATGTGTCCCTACAAGTGTTAATTCCTGTAACAATTACATAATAATCATCAGGCAGTTGAACAAGATATTTTGGATTATTATAACTGGCCAAAAGTCCACTACTGTTATACCATTGTTGCGATGCGTGTCCGGAACCTGCATTAAGACTAAGTGTATCACATATTGATAAAGAACTAAAAACAGGTGCGCTAGTGTATTTGTTGATGGTTATATTTGCTGTGTTTGAAGTGTCTTTACATCCATTAATATCAGTAACTATTACAGTATTTGTGTTGCTAGTATTACACAGGTAACTGCGAGTATTGGCACCGCTAATAATACTTCCTGATGCATACCATTGTTGACTGGTGTGTCCTATGCCTGCATTTAGGCTAAGGGTATCGCAGGCGCTGCCACTAGCAAGGGTGGGAGCTAAAGTATTTTTGTTTATGGTAATTAAAACACTATTCGACGTATCACAACATGTGGCAGAGTCCGTGATTACATAATAATTACCCGTGGTATTTATATGTAGTTTTGATTTGTTTGCTCCATTTATTTTGCCACTACCATTATACCATTGATAGGTTGAAAAACTACCTTGAGCGGAAATAGTGAAACTATCACATACGCTTGTATCTCTTAAAATGGCGGCCGTATTTGTTTTGTATGAAATAATTGCTGAGCCACTACCTGTATTGGTACATAACAACGGTCCATGATATAAATTTGAAATTTCTTTTGCACTTAGTGAGCGATTGTAAATCATCATTTCATCAATATATCCATTAAAATAACTATCTGATAAGCCATCACTGCCAATACTAACATGTTGTATATTGGTGTCGATACTGCCTGTGTGTGCTAGTATGGTGTCTAGTATGCCATTATTATAAAGTGATATCTTTGTGCCATCATAAGTGGCGGCAATGTGCGTCCAATTTAAAAAAGGTATTGGAATGTTACCATTAATATAATACTGAATTCCGCCTGTGGTTAATTCAAATCTAAGGGTATAGTAAGTTCCTTTTTTATTTAGTATTAGACCATACATGGTATATGGTGGGGCATTTGATGTGTGTGATTTGGAAATAATTCTTGGGAATGTAGCGCCTAATGCTATAGGTTTTATCCATGCGGCCACACTTACAGTCCCGCTTATATCATATATAGAAGTATCTGCAATAACAAGGTCTGAGTTATTAAAATAATATGCATCTGTCTTCTGATAACCGCTACCTAATTCCCATTTACTGCTTCGGTTTTTTGCTACAAAACCAGTTCCCGATACATCTTTTAATGCGGTTATGCTATCTGTATTCGATGGTAGATAAAGTATTTGATTTAAATCATAAGCATTACTTACCGAAGATATGGTATATGTACTAGTGGTTGTTGTATGAAGTAAGTATGGATTTTGGTCTGTAATAATCTCTGCTTGGTTTATTCCATTTATAGCATGTATGAATCTCCATGGACCTTCACCCGTAAAACTTATTGTTATTATAGCTGTATCGTTTGAACAAATAGTGTCGTTGCCTAAAATTATGGTCGCCTTTGGTACTTCTCGTACATTAATATTTTTTGATGCGGTACTCGTGCAACCCATTGTATTGGTGACCGTAATTTTATAGTTGCCTGATGCATTGGTGTCGGCTGTTGCAATCGTTGGGTTTTGAAGGTTTGATGTAAAGGAATTAGGACCACTCCACAGCCACGAATTAGCTTTGTTAATGTTGCTCCCAATGCTTACTAGTTTTTGATTTGCTTTTTGATTCTCATAATTAAGTTTAATCCAGGATGATGTTCGAGCTGTTTTTGAAACAATAACTTCGTCGAGGCTGCCATCTAAAAACATACTTGCTATATCATTGGTACCTATGTAAAGCTTGTCACTATTGGTCGTTAGGTTTGATGTAGTCGTTGTTTTATTTGCCAATACTCCGTTTACATAAACTACTAATGAGTCGCCATTGGTATTAAAAATACCGCTTATATAATACCAATTATTATTAGTTAAGGTTCCACCAATTGACTCAAGCCCGATTGTTCCATCAAAAAAATCGACTTCTGCTTGTGTTAGTTTTGTTTCTAAATTATAGTTGGCATAAGTACTAAGACCTTTGTTTATTATTCCCATAAATGGATTAGCAGCAAGGTTTTTAGGTTTAATCCATGCGGAGAGTGTAAATTCAGTGGTGGCATTTAAACTGTTGTTATGGGCTACTTCAATATAGTTGTTATTTCCAATAGTCCGTCCTCTTCCAATCATACCTAATGACGATGTCGTATTAACATTGGTGCCATTATTCGCGTTATTCGTTGCATCTAAAAAATTATCGTTGAAATGCCAAACCCCAGCATATCCATTACTTGAATTAAAAACGTTTGTTCCATTTGACACACTTGTTGCTAATTTATTTCCGTAATACATTATGATATACTGTGCATCGTTGTTGCCAAAAACTGTATCCAGCAATACCCATATTGTTGCGGTGTCTTTATTACTCAATAGGTTGGTCCAACGTTCTATCTCATAATTTAAATGTGTTCCATTGGCTTTTGCAAAACGTATGTCTGCTCCATTTGACATGGTGTTGTTAAAGTCATTAAAGTTGTTTGGTGTTAATTGAACGAGTATGGGTATGCTATAGATATTTTGCGAAATATTGGCTCCTGTGGTGCTTGTGTTTAATTTAATTTTAGTTTTGAGAGGCCAATTCAGATACGCTGTATCGCTTGCTGTTTCTGCGTTTTCAAATAAATACAGTGTGTTTCCATTACAAATTGGAGCGTTACTAGATAGTTTTATCTCAGCAGGGGTACTTAGAATAACAGTTGCAGAATCGTTGATAGCAGTGGCGCATGATAGAACGGAACTATTATTTTTTACAATCATTTTATCAATTACAGGTCCACCAAAATTTGTTGCTACCGATAAACGTATCTTATTATACCCTTTATTAAGATTTACATTGATGGAGGATGTATCCCAATTACATCCACTGGTTCCTGTAGTTGGGAAGGATATAGTGCCCGCATATTTATCGTTCACAAAAACATTACAAGGGCGATTATCAAGTTGTAAATCTTGATTTTTAAAAGGGAAATAGAGGGTATGCTCTCCATATCCTTCTCCTAAAATTTGATTCCACTCAAGCCATGCACCATAGGAAAAGAGTTCAGCATAGCCTGTATCTGAATAGTTACAATGGTAATTATCAAAAGCACTATCAGGATAGAAGTTTGCAATCTCAGCACCATATTCTGTCGTTCTTATTTTTGTTATATTACCGTAGGTAGCAATGGCAGTATAGTTTTGATTGGTTTTGACATTAATATTGAAATCTATTTTATTTCCGTTACCTGCTATTGGCCCAGCAATTATTGAATCGTATTCAATGTTTCGAAGGAAATAATTCACCCCCGATATGGAGGCATTAAGGTAAACATTCGCAATGCCAGATGAACAAATAGTATCGCCAATTAATGAAGATGTATTGTTAGGTGCTGACTTTACGAGTATGCTCGCTTTTTGTTGTTGTGTATATATATCTGGTGAAGTACTATTGATAATTAAAAAATGATCAAGCATTACTTTTCTTGTTGATGTGCTGGTTAAACGAATAGTGTTAAGACCTGCATTCAGATTGATGGTTACATGAATTGTGTCAAAAACGAATGTGTTGCCTGTTGTAGCGAAATCAATGTTTTTAATCAATATTCCATTCACAAAAAGGGTATGCGGTGCATTTACTAATTCATCGCAGGCATATCTTAAAATAAGGGTTCTTGTGCCATCTCCCTGTCCATTAACATAGTTCCATTCGCCCCAGGTGCCAACGCCTGTTCCCATTTGTAAGCCACCAGTACCCGTAGTGTAGGATGTCCAGTCGGCATAAGTTATGCCCGAATTTGATGAATTTGCTTCTGCTTCATAGCGAGTAATTTTGCTGAAGAAAGATTCAATAGTGTAAGTTCTTGTTGATGGTACTTCCTGTCTGAAAATAATGTCACTCCTGGTTCCATTCTTAATGCTATTCACATATAAACCGCTTAAGTCATCTTTGAGTCTGTATTGTACACCTTGCTCTGTGTTTTTTATTTTTATTAAAGCAATAGAGCCTTGGCAAATCGTATCATTACTAATGAGGAGATTCAGTGAAGGAATGTGTTGAAATTCATAAGCACCCATATCAACGGTATCTTTTGCAATTCGGGTCAATTTGTTTAAATCTATTACTGGTAGTTGATATCCGCTTGTGTCGCTGTTTCCTCTGTTAATACAAGGGGATATTGGTTTTAATGCCCAATTAGAAGTAAGCGCATCTGCTTGATTGCCATTACCAATGGATGGAAGAATAAATTGCGGGTTGATATTAAGATTGGTACCTCCGCCAATTCCTTGTACGTCACTATATGAGTAGCTTGTAACGCCTGTTGAATAGCAAACACTATTCCATATAATACAATTTTTTACGGTCGGACTTCCTATAATATAAAAACCTTTTTGTGCTGATATCGCAGAATTATTAACAAAGGTGGAATTTATAATATTGGCAGTAACCGCATCGCTGTATAATGCGCCAGCATCTAAGGCTTCATTATTTGCAAAAAGACAGTTTATTAGACTTGAGTTTGCTGCTGTTGTAAGATATATAGCGCCACCCGTTAAGCTTGTTTTGTTATTTCTAAATTCACATGATTTAATAAGTACTGCAGCGTTTGAATGTATTAATGCTCCACCATTCCAAGAGGATGCATTATTGTAAAATGTACAATTTAAATAGGCCATGCCGCTGCCATACGTATCACACGCACCGCCACCATTTGCATTACCAGAAAAATTCTTTTCGAAAGTACAAAACTCGATAATAGAATTATTTGAGTTAATTATTTTTAAGGCACCACCAGACCCTTTCGAATAATTATCGCGGAATGTACATCCACTAATTCGAATTGCTGTGTTATTGACATATAAAGCCCCTCCATCATCATTTGACATGTTTCGGTAAAAAATACAATTCCGTATGGCAATTTTTGAAGAGGAAGAGATGTAGATTGCGCCTCCGTTAGAGTTTTCTGGTAAAGTGATTCCTCTAACTTTTGAATATTGAAAGCTGCAATATTTGAAAATGCTGCTGTCAGCTTGATTAACCGATATGAACCGAATGCCAGCCCATGAGCCTGTATTACTAAAATAATTACTAAAGCCGGTCGTATCTTGTATGTTAAATTGAATGAGACTGTCCTGTTTTCCTTTTGCATTTAACATCCCGTCGCATAGAATAGAATAATGCCCTTTTAAAAGTACCACTCTGCCAGGCTTAATAGTTAGAGTGATGCCATTTTGTATGCTAATGTTGGAACCAATAAAAATAGTGTCAGCTGTCCAGTTTGTGTTTACAAGCACATTGGTACTTACCGTAATATTGCTTGCCGATGCTATACTGGGTAGTAGTAACACCAAAATTAAATTGAAATAATATTTTCGAAACACAATTTTCATCATTTCTTTTAAATAGTATATGACGTATTACAACTTAAAACCAATTACCAACATATCATCGCGTTGTGGATTGCTCATTTGCCACTCTGTCATATTGTTTTTAACGCGTATATACTGTTGATCCATCGGTTCCGCTGATATCTCCGTAAGTAATTTGTATAAGCGCCCCGAGTTGAATTTGCCATTCTTTGGCCCCCCATTTTGATCGGCATAACCGTCAGAGAAAATATAGTAACTACTGCCTTGTATTAAGGGAAGTTCTTGTGTGGTAAAAACTTTCTTCATATCAGTTAGCATCCTACCGCCAACGGGGAATCTATCACCGTCAAACTCTTGCAGCTCATTATTTCGTATAAGAATGAGTGGGTTTTTAGCACCTCCAAATAGAATTTTATGGCTCACAAAGTCAATAGAGCATAGTGCCATGTCCATTCCGTCGTTATTCTCTATTCCTGCAATATCTTGTTTTAATGCTTTTATAATCCCTGCATCAAGTTGCGTTAATATTTGCGATGGGTCAGTAATATTTCGCTCTTTAATTATTTCATTTAATAAGGTATTGCCTATCATTGACATGAACGCCCCAGGAACCCCATGGCCAGTACAATCGCCTGCTATAATAATGATTCGTTGTGCTTCGGTATAAAACCAGAAAAAGTCACCACTAACGATATCACGTGGCTGATAAAAAACAAAAGAATCGGGCAAAGCTTCTTTTATCGATGATTCTAATGGCAAAATGGCTTGCTGTATTCGTTTTGCATATTCAATACTATCTGTAATGTTTTTGTTTTTTCGTTCAATTTCATCTTTCTGATGCCTAATTTCAGCTGTAGCTACATCAATTTTATTTTGCAAAAGGATATTGGCATTCTTTAATTGCTGCACACGAAGGCGTACAATCATATATATTAATAATCCAATAATTATAGCTATAAAAAAATAAAACCATAAGTTTTCCCAAATAGCTCGCTTTACAGTAAATTCAAGCGAATATTCCGTACTAATCTCGCCAAACACATTGCGTGCCCTAATTTGTATTCTGTGCTCACCGCTTGGTATGTAGCTTAAAACAATCTTGTTATCCTTAGTCCAACTGGTCCATTCGCTTTGTAGGCCTTCAATACGATATTGGTATTCAATCATGTCTTCTCCTTTAAAATAAAGAGAAGACACTTCAATGTTTAACCCATTATTATTGTGTTTGAGAAATATATTTTTATCTGAGATGAAATAATGGTTTTTGTCTTCAATGGAGTTTATTAAAATACTAAAAGCATAGTTCGGATAGTCAATTGAACCTGTATCGATGTAGTACATCTGAGATTCACAGATAAACCACATCTTTTGATTACTTCCGATATAAATATCCGTAATATCATTGAAGAGCTTTAAATATTGTAGTTTGGAGCTATTTGATTTGTAATTCTCATTTAATTCGACATAATTTCGCCCTTGTTTTAACCAGGTGTATTTAGGCTGATTATTTAATAATTTGATTTTCTCACCTGTTTTCAAGCTGTTGTTTAGCTTTGAAATCCTGTTGTTTTTTTCATCCCAGCGGTATATTCCGGTTATTGATAAGAAAGCGGTTTGCTTCTCTATACTACATGTTATAATGTCTTCACTATAATTGCTTTGAAGGAGAAATAGCTGTGTCTTTTTTATGCTTCCATTCGTATTGCGCTCAACCCTTACAACGCTATTGGTCGTACCTAACCAAATATATTTTTTATCGAGTGTAATATTTGAAACACTATATCCATTTTGAATGCTATCAACGGCAATCCATTTACCATTTTGTTTTTCTACTATAAGCATTCCTCTGTTATGTGCTATAAATAAAGTGTTGCTATCTTGGTCAGATGGCAAAATATGATTTATGTAATAATCTTTTCGAATTTGATATGCTTTGTTGTTTGAAATTTCAAATAGGCCAATATTTGTTCCAACGATAAGCTTATTGTCTGAAATAACAATCTGTTTACATTTAGCATCAAGGCCTGTTACTTTTTTAAATACAAATGGAATGGAGAATACGGCATAGAGTTGTCGTATCTTTTCATCTTTAAAAACATCTTGAATGGTTGTTGATATTGAATCAACTGGAATTTCAAAAGTTACCGGTAGTTTGTATTTTACAGCTTCTGCTTTTTCTGTATGATTTTCTTGCTCAAAGAATTCAACATCAATGAATTTTTTTATTTTTTTTATTGTCGTATATCGTTGTACGGATAGCTCTGTTCTTTGCTGCTCTTTTCTAATAAGGTTTTCAACCTCAGTAAAGTTTTCAACTCTGCTGAGATAAAATAAACCTTCACTAGTACTCACATAAAAGGTATTGTTAAATTGAACCATAGAAGCTGGAATGCCAGATAAACCCTGAAAGGAGGCTAGTGAAATTATTTTCATGTTAAAGTCAACACGACTAGCCCCAAGTGAATGGTTTAACCATAGCCCCGATTGATTATCGATGCACATCGACTGTATCTCATCATCGGGTAAACCGCATTGGTAATTAATTATTGCGCGTGTATTCCCAGTATTATTATTGAGAATAACACAGCCTCCTGATCGGGTGGAGACAACTGTATATGCATTCGTATATTTTAAGAGTCCAGTAAGGAGGTTACTTGATACATATAATTCGGCATCATATTTAAATGATGTTAATCCATTTTCATCAAATAACATTATGGAACTATTTGAGAAACCAAGCATTTTCTTTTCAGCAACGCTAATGTTTGCAACAATATGTGTGTTTTTAAAGATTGTATCAGATGAATATAATTCAAGTTTTTCACCCTTGTTAATAAATAATCCTTTGTCTTTTAACGAGGCATAAATGGTGTTCTTATATTCAAAAAAGCCGCTATATTCTTTGTCTTTAATAGTATATGAGGGTTTTAAATCGCTTGACCAAACAGCAATATTCGATTTACTACAAAATGCAATGGCATTTTTTAATATGAGGATTTGACTGATTGCATCACCATTAATAGTTGAATCTGCAAGTGATACATACTCAAATTGTAAATTGGCATTTTGTTTTAAATATCCGTATCCCTTATTGCATCCTACAAAAATGATTGAACTATCAATTGCGCCGTAGGCAAGAACATAAGGCGTGGAGGGCGTATTTAGTACTCGCCAATTATGACCATTATATTCAACAATACCATAAATATTGGCAAAAAACATACGGCCTTGAGGGCCTTGAACGGAACTGTAATATTGATTAATTAGCCCGGAGAGCGGAATTGTATAATTTTTTAAGAAAGGACTTCCTTCTTGAGCCATCACCTTAAACTCAAGGTTGAGTAGCCAACTAAAACAGAAAATTATAAGTATTACTTTTCGCATAAGCATATAAATTTATTGAAATTTTAGCTTATTTCAGTCATTAATAGAGTGAATTCAATGAATATCCCTTAAATTTAGATGCATGATTCCTTACTCGATTAATCGCGTTATGTTAAATGTCAGACTGTTAAATATTTATATCTATGTGTTTCTTTTCTCTATTCCTTTGTTGGTTATAGGGCAACATGATTCATCTAAAATAAATGATAGAAAGGAAAGAAGGAATGCTCTTTTTGCTAAAAAAATAGGTAATTATTATTTTGAACAATCTAAGTTTTTGGTTTCTCGCAATTATTATTATCAAGCAGTTGACGTGTTAAAGGACGATCCTGATTTGCTTTACAATCTCGCTGTTAGTCTTTTAGGTTCGTATCCTCAGGCGTCATCCTTAACTTATTTTAAGAGAGCCTATGCACTAAAAAGCGATTTGCCGTTCTCATTTAATTATTATTATGCCAAAGCACTTCATCTTAATATGGAATTTTCGGATGCATTAATACATTACCTTCTTTTTCTTAATGATCCTGAAATTCAGAATAATGAGCTTCTTAAAAAACAAGTACTTTTGTTTATTCAACAATGTAATAGTGGTATGAATATTATGTCGAAACCACTTATGATTACTTTAAATAATGCAGGAGAAAAAATAAATACAGAGTATAATGAGTATCGGCCATTTGTTTTAGCTGATGGTAAAACGATGCTATTTACTAGTTTAAAGAACGAATTGAAAAAGGCCAAAAAGTTTATTTATGTGGAGCTGGTAAATGAAGAAGTGTATAACTCTAGTTACCAAAACGGTCAATGGAATTTAGCTTCGCAATACGCTAAAAGTTTAAATAGTACAGGCTATAAGGCTATTGTAGGCAGCGCTCCGGGTGATTCTTTATTTATCTTCTTTGATGGTAAAAAAAATAATGGAGATTTATTTACCCGAACTTTTAATGGAAATAAGTGGAGTATTCCCCAATATTTAGAGGAACAGATAAATGATGCTTATACTCAATCGTCCGCTTCTTTTAATGCTACACTTGATACTATTTATTTTGTAAGTGATAATCCGGTAAATAGTGTGGGTGCCAAGGATATATATCTTTCTTATAAGAGTAAGGAGGGAATATGGAGTACGCCAATTAATTTAGGCGCATCCATTAATTCAAGCGTAAATGAAGAAGGCGTTTTTTTTGATTATCGTACGCGTGATTTGTATTTTAGTTCACAAGGACCCACTTCTATGGGAGGATATGATATTTTTCATTCTAACTGGAACTCTAAAACGCAACAGTGGATGACTCCTGAAAATATGGGCTATCCCTATAATACCCCTGCCGACGATTATTTCTATCTTCTTTCAGCCGATCATAAAACTGCCTATTTTAGTTCAACCCGCGAAGCGAGTATTGGACAGTCAGATATTTTTATTGTTCACATAGCTGAAAGCCTTGATGATATGCCTAAAATATCTTCTGATATCCTCTTTAATGATAGCTTGCTCCCTTTTTTTGACACCTTGAACGCTGAAAAAAATATTGTAAAACCCATTATTAGAGATACTATTCGTAAGGTTTCTCCTACCAAAACGAATTACCTTGTGCGAATTCGAATGAGTGATGATTCAGATAATACAAAGATCAAAACTAGTCTTGATAATTCAAATGGAGATATTGTTGCCGTTAACTTTAGTTCCTATGGAAAGCCTGGTGTGAAAGTGGCTGTTTCAGAAAAAACCCAAATAATGTCGAGAGAAGCATATACTAAGGTAGATAAAAAAAAGAAGGATACAATTGTACCCCAAATTGAACCATTCCAATCCTATCCAAATAATGATACCCAAGCTACTTCTGTTCTTATTCAAGATGATAAACGCGCTTCCTCAAAGAAAAATAAAGCAACAAAAAATCAAGTAATGAACGATTCGTCATCAATTTATTATACCATTCAACTTCGAATTATGAATTATGCGGTTGACAAGAGGCAATTCTTTCCAAATCTTATTGGCGTTCAAGAATATTATTGCAATGACAGTAATTATAGGTATGCCATTGGGTCTTTTAAAGGTTGGTCAAATGTATTAAATCAGAGCAAGCACATAAAAGAATTAGGTTATAGGGAAGCCTATGCTATAAATTTAGAGAATTATAGGCAGCATCGAATGGTGAAAACTTCGACAATAGAATATGATACCGCTTTTGCAATTATTCTTTTTGAATCGGAAAAGAAGGTAGTAGCCCCTGTCATTTCTGGATTTAGAGTACGCGAATGTTATACATCTAAAGGGAATTATGTATATGTTGCTGGTTCGTATGTTGCTAAAAAGCAAGCAAATAAAGATGTTGAGCTATGTAAGCAAGCTGGCTATAGAGAAGCGCGCATTGAGGATTTGGAGCAATTTATTAGTCGTTAATTATAATCGAAAAATACAATTTCGTTTTAAAAATTTTTTAAAATTCTATTTTCAAAAAGTCAAGTACAGTAAGGTTTACGTATGAATTAATCTTTTTTTGATTTTATAAAGCCTACCTCTTATTTCATTTTATCCTCAATTAGTCGAACTTTTTTAAATACATATCGTAAAACTCAACAAAACCTATTGTAAAGTGAAAGCGGATTTGGATGTAAATAGTTTAGTCCTCAATAATATTCCTGCCATAGTATATGTTGTAGATATCGAAAGTTATCAGATACTATATATGAATGAATATTCTATTGCACTATTTGGTGACTTTGTAGGGCGTAATTGTTGTGACTTATTGCATGGGGAGAAAAATATTCAATGTGAAGGTTGTCGCGAATTTGTTGATAAAGGGAAAGATATTGTTACGCATCAAGAAATAGAAATTTTAAGCAAGCGTACTAAACGATGGTATCATTTGAATATTACTCCAGTAAAATGGAAAGATGGGAAATTTGCACGCCTTGAAGTTGCCTTTGATATTACCGTTCAGAAAGAAAGCCGAATTAAAGAGTTTCAAAGACCAGTACTTAGTGAAAATGATTCTGTCGTTTCTGATATTATTAATTTCTTCAATAGTATCGATTATTTCCAAAACAAAATTGTTAATACCCTTTCTTTAATAGCCGCTCAATTAAAAATGAATACTGCTGTTTTGGCAGGGCTAAAATATATTGATGGATCAACGTATAATTATAGCTATAATGATCCTCAGGGGCCTCTATTAAGTGGCCTTTTGCGAACAGCATTAGATAAGGAACCCATTAAAACATATTTGAATTATTTTCAAAATCAAGCAGTATATACTTTTCATAAAGATGATGCAAATTTATTTGTACCTCACTTTTTAGAAGAGTTTGTGAAGCCTAATGAGATTGGTTCTCTTTTTGTGTTTCCAATAAAACTTGAAAGTATTATTTATGGAGTCCTCTTTTTTGCTTCACCTGATCGAAATAAAAGATTAAGCGAAGAGGAGAAGATATTTATGGATATTGTCATTAACATTATTTCGAATGCACTTATTCGTAATGTTATTGAGAATGAGATTATGGAAAGTCAGATTAGCTTGAAAAAGCTCAATGCCACTAAAGATAAGTTCTTCTCTATCATAGCTCATGATCTTCGCAATCCATTTCATGCTATTACTGGATTTTCACAAATGCTTCTTGATCGTAAAATGAAAATGACCGATGAAGAACGCGAAAATATTATTCGTATAATTCTTGATAGTTCAACCTCAGCATCAGCATTGCTTGAAAACCTTTTGCAATGGAGCCGAACGCAAACTGATTCAATTAAGTGTGATCCGCAACATTTTGAAATACAGAAAGTGGTGCTTGATGTTATAAGTCTCTTTAGAATTAATGCACATCGCAAACAAATTACCTTTGAAGTAGCTATTGATGAAAGCTTAATTGTTTTTGCTGACCGTAATATGACATCAACTATTATTCAAAATTTAATTAATAATGCGATAAAATTCACCAAGGATAGTGGTTTGATTAAAATTTCAGCCAATTATGTTAAAGGAATTGTTGATATTTCTGTTGAAGATAATGGGGTTGGAATGGAAGAAAAAACAAGAAGTACGCTATTTAGTGTTGATAAAACTACCGTAAATAGAGGAACATCAGGGGAGAAGGGAACGGGACTCGGTTTAATTATTTGCAAAGAATTTACTGAACGAAATAAGGGGAGTATAAAAGTTGAAACTCAATTAGGAAAAGGGACTAAGATTGTGTTTTCTCTTCCTATAAAGTAATACATTATATAGCTCCAAATATATGGTATTTCAAATCTTATAATAGAGGTGTTTTATTATTCTTGCGTTGAGAATTTTCATACTATTTATTCCTAACCATTGTGTTCGCATAAATTTTCCTTCATTTTATAATACATCAGGATTCTTAATATATGAATTGATTCTGCATAATTGTACACTTATTGTTTTACCCTATATTGTCGGATATTTTCGTCCCGTTAGGGACGTTATTTCGGTAAAAATCATTAAAACAACACAGCACGTCACGTAGGGACGAAACATCTATTTTCCGGAATTTCATTTCATTCGGGATTCTCAATGTTTTTATTTTATATCTTTCTACCTAAATGTCAGCCCTAACGGGCTTTGATTTTATTTAAAATTAAATGACTATCCGTTTTTGCACCCAACGCATGTTTATTAACAATTTTCTATACATGCAATGAGTAATCTGTCGAATATTTTTTCTCCAAAATATCTTCTGTTGTATTTGTAACAATACTCATTTAGTTAATTTTGTAGGTAATCTTGACCATTGCTATGATGAATTCCGTCAAGTATTTTTTTAGCATTGCCGATTGCACTATGTACCCATGGCAGGACTTTATGAACCTCTGTTAGTTCAGAAGTATTAATAACATCATGTTGCTT
>JBBRXJ010000051.1:0-26750 GCA_038248505.1 Bacteroidales bacterium | reverse complement strand
CTATAGCCTTCCAATCGATTATTAAATTGATTCGATTGAAGAAATCTTCTTTGATTTTTCTTCCTTGTATTGCCAAATCTGCAAACCCGATGTTTTGTGTATTTTTCATACACAAATATAACAAAAAAAACGACTCAATACGCTGAAATACAATTATATATGATATATTTTTATGCTATTTTGCCTTGCAACGGTCTCATTATACACCAATTTGATACGACAATGATCTTAAAACATTGATTATTAAAAATGAGAGATGGAATATCCCTTCGCATAATCCCAAATATACTAACATCCATACATTTAGCTTTACATTAAAACGAAAGAGGTATAATTTCGCGAAATAGAGAGAAACTTCACGTAATTTTCTATAACCTTAGTATCACATAACAAACATCAATAACGAATTTGATTCTGCATAATGATACACCAAAGACAAACTTCATACTAAAATACCCAAGTAGGTGGCTGAGACACCCCAGTTTTGAAAAAGCCCTTATTTACGGGCGCTTCTTCGCCGCGGCGAATGCCTCAGGATCCTACTTTCATTGATATAAGAGATTTGCGTTCATTAAAAATCAGTAAATATCTAGATGGTGTATAATTATGCAGAATCGATAACGAAATTCAATATCATTACTATTCATTTGTTGTGTATTGGCTGAAAATATACAATTCACAAGCAATAAATTAAAAAACAATTTGGGTAGTTTCTAAATATTTAGCAAATTTGCCTATCTTAATTAATAAATAAAAAAAAACGAAAACAATGAAAAAACTATTCTTTCTGTTTGCGGTACCAATTCTTGTTGCATCATGCAATGGTGGGGGCAAATGTTGTAAAAAAGATAATGCTGACAGTACCTCTGTAGTAGCAGATTCAGCAATGAATACATTAACTGCTGAAGAACAAGCAGCTGGTTGGGTCTTACTTTTTGATGGTAAAAGCACCGATCAATTTAGAGCATACAACAGAGATACCTTTCCAACAGCAGGCTGGGAAGTAGTTGACGGAACAATTCATTGCAAAGCTAGCGGCAAAGGTGAAGCTGGCAAAGGCGGTGATATAATTACCAAGAACAAATACAAAAACTTCATTCTTAAACTTGAATGGAAGATTGATACAGGTGGAAACAGCGGTATCTTCTATCTAGCCCAAGAGAAAAAAGATCAATCTATTTGGAAATCAGCTCCTGAAATGCAAATATTAGATAATCTAAATCACCCAGATGCAACAAAAGGGATAAATGGCAATAGACAGGCTGGCTCATTGTATGATTTAATTGCTGCAAACCCACAGAATGCAAATCCTGCAGGTCAATGGAACCAAATTGAAATTGAAATTTACCAAGGAAGTGTATTTCACAAACAAAATGGGGTTCAGGTACTTGAATATCATTTATGGACAGAAGATTGGAAAAAGATGTGTGCTGATAGCAAGTTCAAAGACTTTACTGATTTTGTAAATACGGCAGAAGAAGGTCACATTGGACTTCAGGATCATGGTAACAACGTATGGTTCCGAAACATTAAGATTCTTGTAAAATAGCATTAAAAAACTCAATGCCAAAGCAAAACGCAGGACCATTCCTGCGTTTTTTGCTTTTTAACAAGGTTACTATTAAAATTTGACTAATTTTGCACCTCCCAAACAAAAACGGGATTAGCATATTGAAGGAGAACGAAATGAGGTCGATAAGAAACATTGCAATTATTGCCCATGTGGATCATGGCAAAACAACCTTGGTAGATAAGATCATGCAACAGTGCAATCTGTTCAAAGAACATGAGACACCAGGCGATTTAATACTTGACAGTAACGAATTAGAACGTGAGCGTGGTATTACCATTCTTGCCAAAAACGTGTCGGTTACCTATAAAGGAACCAAAATTAATATCATTGACACTCCTGGCCATGCTGATTTTGGCGGAGAGGTAGAACGGGTATTAAATATGGCCGATGGTGCTATATTGTTGGTTGATGCTTTTGAGGGTCCTATGCCTCAAACACGTTTTGTTCTTCAAAAAGCAATTCAACTAGGTCTTAAACCTATTTTGGTTATTAATAAAGTTGACAAACCAAACTGTCGTCCTGAAAATGTACAGGAAGATGTATTTGATTTAATGTTTAACCTACATGCCAGCGATGATCAGTTAAATTTCCCTACTGTTTACGGATCAGCAAAAGAAGGATGGATGTCAACTGACTGGAAAGAACGTAGAACAGATGTTACCTCCTTACTTGACACCATTATTGAGCATATCCCTCAACCAA
This sequence comes from Bacteroidales bacterium, assembly GCA_038248505.1. GTDB lineage: Bacteria > Bacteroidota > Bacteroidia > Bacteroidales > JBBRXJ01 > JBBRXJ01. The sequence goes on along the minus strand of JBBRXJ010000051.1, from coordinate 24,475 downwards.
GTGTTCATAATGGTACACCACAATTATTAATTACATCACTTGATTACTCATCTTATGTTGGACGTATTGCAATTGGTCGTGTACACCGTGGTGAGATTAAGGAAGGAATGCAAGTATCAGTTGTTAAGAGAGATAAAAGCATACAAAGAGCTCGCATTAAAGAACTATATACCTTTGATGGTCTTGGCCGTAAACGTGCCGAAAGTGTTAGCTCGGGTGATATCTGTGCAATTGTAGGATTAGAAGGATTTGATATTGGCGACACCGTTGCTGATTATGAAAATCCCGATCCTCTACCATGTATCGCTATTGATGAACCTACCATGAGTATGTTTTTCACAATCAATAATAGTCCATTTTTTGGCCGTGATGGTAAATTTGTTACATCACGCCACTTGCAAGAACGCTTGGACAGAGAGCTAGAGAAAAATTTAGCAATGCGCGTTGAAGAAACAAAATCAACAGATACATGGTTAGTGTATGGCCGCGGAGTACTACATTTATCTATCTTCATTGAAACAATGCGCCGTGAAGGTTATGAACTACAAGTAGGACAACCAAAAGTAATTGTTAAAACTATTGATGGTGTTAAGTGTGAGCCTATTGAAATATTGAGTATTGATATGCCTGATGAATTTGCAGGTAAAGCCATTGAATTAGCATCACAACGTAAAGGCGAGATGTTGAGTATGGAGCGTAAGATGGATCGTACCCATATTGAATTTAATATCCCTTCGCGTGGTTTAATTGGAATGCGTACCATTCTTTTAACTTCTACCAATGGTGAAGCAATCATGACACATCGCTTCAAAGAATATCAGCCATGGAAAGGTCATATTGAAAAACATGATGCTGGAGCTCTAATCGCAATGGAATCGGGAATGTCAACTGCTTATTCTATTGACGCCCTTCAAGACCGTGGGAAGTTCTTTATTGATCCAGGACAAGAGATTTATGAGGGAATGGTTATTGGGGAAAACAACCGACAAGATGATATTGTGGTGAATGTTACCAAAACAAAAAAACTCACCAACATGCGTGCATCAGGAACCGACGATAAATCATACGTTACGCCAGCTATTCGCTTTAGTTTGGAAGAAGCATTAGAATATATACGTGAAGATGAATATGTTGAGATAACACCAAAATGCATTCGTATGCGTAAGATCTTTCTTAAAGAACATGAACGTAAAAAAAATAAATAAGCAGGCTGCTCACAAGACAGCGCTTAATATTAATGTAAAAATAAAAATCATCTCGAATAAAATTGAGGTGATTTTATTGTTTTAATATCTATCACATGGGAATTGTCAGCTTACTAATTATTGCTATAGGATTATCCTTTGACACCTTTGCAGTGTCTGTAACAACAGGACTTACCGTTAGTCATATTCGTTTTTGGCAGGCTGTTAGAATTGCCTTAACGCTTGCCTTTTTTCAAGCACTTATGCCCTTAATAGGTTGGTTTCTCGGCATGCAGGTTGATCAATACATTAAAGATTACGATCATTGGATCGCTTTTATCTTACTTTCAGTATTGGGATTTAAAATGATATACGAAAGTTTTAAAGAGGAAGAAGATAATTCTAGTTTCAATCCGCTAAAACCACTCGTAGTTATAGGAATGGCAATTGCTACCAGCATAGACGCATTAGTTGTTGGGGTGAGTTTTGCTCTAATTGATATTAATATATTTCAGTCTCTTTTTATTATTGGTGCCATTACCTTTTTAACAGCCATGGTTGGAATGCTCTTCGGAAAAAAGGTAGGAGGCCGTCTTGGCAAACGTATGGAGATAATTGGCGGTATTATTTTATTTGGTATAGGCTTAAAGATTTTGTTTTCACATCTTGCTGCCTGAGAATATCACCACTATTCATCTCATTTATTATTTCTTCAACCACATCACCTGATAAGGTGCCATAATAAAGGTTGCTGATGTTTGCTTGTCGGAATTCAATATGTCTTTTGTATATGCGGTTTTATTTACCTTAATTAATTTATTACTAATATTAACCAAAACAAGACTCAAGTCATCCCTATTTGTTCCTCTAGGAGCCACAACTAATCCAGGTTCAGCATCTATTAAAGGAAAGATATTATAATGCGCAGCATATTGCTTTATTAAATTGGCAATTGCAATTTTTCCGGGGTCTGTACCCAAAACCACTACCCTACCCGTACCTATTGTATTTTCAATAATTGCTGCTTTATTTTTATGCATGCCATTATTATATAGTGCAATAATTTTCCCCTTTTGAGATGATAATGATTCACTCCACAAACCAGCAATTGCAGCATCTGCAATCGTCTTATCAGTAAAGTTCATCTGCAATGGAATTTCAGATGGTCGAGAATTTGTACCTATAGGAATTCGACTATCGACTTCAACACCCATCCAATTACCCGTATAACCCAAGGCTTGATCTGTAAAAGCCGTCCACTCTGTTGAACGATATGCTGTCATTGGACCTAAAATTAAAGTACCGCCCTCAGCAACCCATTTTTTTAGTTTAGAACTAAACGCTTCACTTAAGTAAGGCAATAATGGGACAAAAATAACTTTGTATGAACTAATATCAGCACTCTGATTAATGACATCACGATGCAAATATGCATCAGCGATAGGTCGGTAAAAACGATAAGTCCAGTCTTTATAGTAACTCAGGCCGTTTGCATATTCTTCCATTCTAAGCCCAATTAGATTTTCATGCGACCAAACGATTGCAATTTTTGCAGGCACTACAGGAGCTGAAACAAGTTTATCACTAAATTTAGATAATTCTATTCCAATAGATTTAATATCGTCATAATTTGCAGCTGGTTTACCCCATGCAGATAATACCGAACCATGAACCATTTCTTGTCCAGCCCAATGTTGTCGCCAAAGCCAAAACATAGCACCCTGCGCACCTAAAGCATAATTCATCCACAAGGCAGCACGTAAACTTCCATCAGGTTGATGTAAAAACCAAGTATTTCCTTGTGCCCCGCCCCCTGAATAATTAGGAGCCGTTTCAAAAAGCCAAAATGCACCTTTATTATAGCCTCGCATACGGTCATAATTACTTTGAATAAGATCATAGGCCTCAAAACTGTGATAATTATTTACAGCCATATAATCGAGATTTGCAAATAGCTTCTCATAGTCAACAGCCTGTCCAGGCATACCATCATGCGTTATCGGAAGGATTGAATATTTTCGTATGGCTCGAATTTGAATATCTTGAAATTCAACAATCATATCATTGATGAATCTATTCCAATTAAAAAGTAAAGAAGGATGACTCCAAATAGCTTTAACAGGCATTGGAACTTGAGCAAAGCTATCGTATGTTTGACTCCAAAGTTGCGTACACCAAAGTGCATTTAAATTTGATATGCTTCCATATCGGTTTTTTAGCCATTGATGCCAAATCATAGTAGTTTCATGGCTAAAATCGGCTTCGTGATTAAATTCATTATCGGTTTGCCAAGCAATCAAAGCAGGGTGTTTTCCAAGCTTTTCAGACATTTTAAGGACAATACGCTCACTATATTTTTTATACACAGCATTTGTATAGGAACAATTGCGGCGCGCACCATGCATTAATTGTAGCCCATTTTCTTCCGTTCTATAAATCTCTGGATATTTAGTGCCTAGCCAAGCTGGTGGCGTTGCTGTTGGAGTACCAAGTATAACATCAATATTATTGGCATGCAATGAATCAAGAATTATTTTTAACCAATCAAAATTAAAATATCCATCAGCTGGTTCCATTAAACTCCATGAAAACTCTGCCATTCGCATAACATTCATATGTAACTCTTTCATACGGCGAATGTCTGCAGATATTAAACTCGCATCCCATGCCTCAGGATAATACGATGCACCATAATACATACTGTTTTTACCAATCCCTATTGACTTTGGTTGTGAGTTTATATGTTGCTGAATTGATATAAACAAAACAGTAACAAAAAGAGTTTTCAGAAAAGAGTTTTTCATTAAAAAATATTTATTATGATGGTTAAAAGCTATTTAAGCTAAAAATAAAATGGGAGTTTAAAAAGAGAAATCTAGTACAGTAAATAGGGCGCAAAATACTATTCAGCATCATCTATTTCCTCTTCATTTTTAGAAAAACTAAACTGACTAAGATTTAATCGTCTGCGAAGATTTACATTATCTTTTTCAACGAGAACAATTTTCTCTCTCAATTGAAGAATATCAGTTAACATATCCGATTCCTTTCGCTGCATCTCTTCATGCGTAGCATGCATCTCTTCGAGGTTCTGTCGTAATTCTTCTTCTTGCGAAACCAATCGTGCTGATTGCTCTTGTGACCGCTGATACATTTCGGAAATTCGATTGGTAGTTTGCAAAACATATATTGACGATGCTAAATTCTCACTTACTCTGCGAACAAAATCAATTTTATACTGTTCAATTAATTGAAATGATCCTATTTCAATTATACCTAAAACATCCGTGTCCATCATAATAGGCACTAAAAGCAAAGCTTTAGGTTTATCTTCTCCCATACCGCTCGACAAGCGCAAATAACCATCTGGAATTTCAGTAATATATATATATTGTCGTTCTAAATAACAAGCACCCACCAAACCCTCGGTTAAGGTAAAAGTCTTTTTCATTAATCGTTCACGATCATAAGCAAACCAAGAATCAATTTCAAAATATTCCTCTTGGGTATCGTTATTTCTTTTATGCAACATAACACAACCTTGAGAAACGTTTAAGTATTGAATCAAATTCTTAAGCATTGCATTGAGCAATAATTGAAGATTCTCTTTATTTTTTAATGAGGCATCATTCATTATTGATAAGCCTTCATTAAACCAGTTTTGCAGTTTTTCATTTTCCTGCTGTTGAAGCATCTCTTGATTCTTCAGCATTAAAGCTGCTTTTTGCGTTTCCACTTCATGAATGGCTTCTTTAATTTTATTATTTAAACGCTCCTTTTCAAGTTTTACAATTTTGTTTCTATACTGAATATAAGCATATATAAGCCATGCTAACACAAAAGTTGAAAGAATAATAAACCACCATGTTTTCCAGAAAGGAGGACGAATTACAATAATCAGTTTTACACCCTTATTATTCCATACACCATCATTATTGGAGGCTTTAACATACAAGATATATTCGCCCGGGTTTAAATTTGTATAAGTAGCATATCTTCTATCGGAGGTAGTATAATTCCAATCATCTTCGAAACCCTCGAGTTTGTATGCATATTTATTACGTTCAGGTAAAACATAATCAAGTGCCGAAAACTCAAAGCTGAGAACATTTTCATGATATTTTAACTCAATATGATCTGTTTGAGACAAGGATGCTTTAAGAATATTGTGACCTTTCCACTCTCCAATTTGTACCTCTTTATTAAAGAGTTGCATTTTTGTTAAAACGACTTCGGGAATGTGATTATTATCTTTTATGCTATCCGGATTAAATATCACAAGTCCTTGTCCGCATGAATAAACAAGACGACCATCAGGAAGTTTTAATGATGCATCTCCAGAAAACCCATTTCCCATTAAACCATCTTCAGAGGAATATTTTTTTACTTTCCCTGTTTTTATGTCGAACTTAGCCAATCCATAATCAGTGCCTAGCCATAAGTTTCCATAATTATCTTCCTGAATAGATAAAATAATATTACTAGGTAAGCCCTCTTCAATAGTGTAATGTATAAACTTTCCTGTTTTTTTTATCATTTTATTTAGTCCACCTGTAGTACCGATCCAAAGTGTAGCATCATTTGACTGATACATAACATTTACAGTATTATTGCTGATACTGAGAGAATCATTAGGATTATGTTTATATGAAGTAAACCGCCCAGACTTTGGATCAAAACGACAAAGCCCCCCATTCCGAGTACCAATCCAATATATCTTTGCTTTATCTTTAAAAATTGAAAAAACTGCATTATCGCTTATAGTAGATGCATCGCCCACTATATTTTTAAAATTCTGATAGCCTCCATCTTCAATAGAAGAAATATCGCACATGGCTAAACCACCATCATTACTGCCTACAAGAAGAAATCCAGCACTATCCTCAGATATAGTTTTGATATAACTATCCCCAATAGTATAGGTTTTAACGGCCTCTGCTGAGGCTTTATAACCTGGCGTTTCAATATTGTATAATGTTTGAAGATCAACACTAGCAACCCCAAAACCTTCATATCCTAACCAAAGTTTACCCGACAATCCTGAACTTATGGTATTAATTCTCGCTGAAGAGAGGTAACCCAGCTTATCAATATCGGCTCTAACTCTAGATATTTTACCAGTCTCTATATTAAATTTTGCAAGCCCTCCTAGTGTTCCTAACCAAATATTATTAAAATCATTAGCGTAAACAAAGGAAACAGATTTTAAATAGAATAAATCATCACTACTAGGAAGATAATTATCAAATTGCTTTTTGTATGGATTAAACTTACTCACTCCCTTTCCACTGCTACCAGTCCAAATAACCCCAGAACGATCTTGACATAAGCCCCAAATCTTATCGCTACCAATACTTGTTTGGTCGGCATTATCATGTTTAAATGCTGAAAAAGTTTCGGTTTCTTTATTCATTAAATTTAATCCGCCACCAAAAGTAGCCACCCAAATATTTCCTTTTTTATCTTCTAATACGGATTCAACACGATTGTTTGATAAAGACTTAGGATCATTCGGATTATTCATGTAATGAACAAAAACATTTCGGCTACGGTCAAAATTATTTAATCCTCTATGAAAGGTACCAATCCAAAGATTTCCTTGTTGGTCTTCTAAAATGGATCGAATAACATTATCGCTTACAGTGCCACGCTCAACTGAATCATGAATAAGATCGGGACGTTGTGGATTATTTACAAAACGGGAAAACTTTTTGGTATAGAAATCATATCTGTAGAGACCTTGGGTGAATGAGCCAATCCATAAAGTATTGCTTCTATCAATATAAACAGTCCAAATATCAGCACTGACTTCATTTTTACCAATACGCTTAAACTTTCCGCTATAACGATCCATCATACAAAGGCCACCACCGCGGGTTCCAATCCACAAATTGCCCTTTTTATCTTCTGTAATACTCCGAACATTATCACTACTAATAGAGGTTGAATCCATTTCATCATGTGTGTAGTGGATAAAAACTTCTTTTTTTCGATCAAAACGATTTAGGCCTCCATCAGTTGCCATCCACATGTCTCCGTATGAATCTTGAAATAAAGCAACCACTGAATTATTACTTATGCTATTACTATCAGTAGGATTATTTCTGTATACTTTAAACGAATACCCATCAAATCGATTTAATCCGTCCCAAGTACCAAACCACATATATCCTTGAACATCTTGCAAAGCGGATATTACAGAGTTTTGGGATAATCCTCTTTCAATACTATAGCTGGAGAATACATATCGATCCACTTTGTTATTTTGACCAAATAGAAATATGGATGAAAAATAAAAAAGAGATAAAACTATAATAATCGATTTGCGCATATTTGAGAAATAAACTATTCAAATATAATTAAAAACTTCTAATGTTGAGAGCCAAGCAAGAATATAGACTAATTACCTGTTTATCATAATGCGGCAAGTATTCCGCCATCCACATATATTAATTGTCCGTTCACAAAATTACTAGCATCAGAAGCTAGATATACAATAGTTCCAGCAAGTTCGTCTGGGTTTCCCCATCTACCTGCTGGTGTTCGATCAATAATCCAATCATTAAATTTCTTATCATCAGCCAAACTACGCGTCATATCGGTAATAAAATAACCAGGACCAATCCCATTTACTTGAATATTATGCTTTGCCCATTCTACGGCCATCGATTTTGTTAACATTTTAAGGCCTCCTTTTGATGCAGCATAAGGTGCTATAGTAGGGCGTCCAACTTCACTCATTAAGGAACAAATGTTAATTATTTTACCCGATTTACGACGAATCATCCCTTTTACAACTGCTTTTGAGACCTTAAATGTACCAGTCAAATTAATATCAAGAATCTCCTGCCACTCATTATCAGGAAAATCTTCTAAGGCTTTACGATGCTGAACACCTGCATTATTTACTAAAATATCAATATTGCCCACCTCACTCTTAATACGTTGGATAGCATTTGAAATGGTATCTGAATCGGTAATATCAAAAGCATATCCATAAGCTTTATAACCGTGCATTGATAATTCATGAACCACATTTTCTAATTTTGCTTCATTACGCCCATTCAATACAACAGTTGCCCCTGCAGACGCTAATGCTTTTGTGATAAAATAACCCAAACCACCACCAGCCCCAGTTATGAGAGCTACCTTACCTGTTAAATCAAAAAGCGCCATGTTTTTTTTCTCCTAAGATAGATAAAAGAGATTTATTATGCAATATTTAAGATTTTTGATGAGAGGATGCTCCAGCACGGCGGAGAGGATGAAGCTTGAATGCAAGATTGATATACAACTGGTTTACAGCAATGTGGTAATTGATAAAAATTTAACCTCTGTAATTAAAAATTTAAACTAAACGATTTACCCTAAAAAGTAAATATATAGAAATATGATTAATTAAAAACAAAGATTTTATTAGTTTTGTTTTATTCAGAAGCACATATTATGAAGTATTCAGAAGCAAAAACAGGGAGAACATTTGTAATTCGTTTAGAAGATGGAGACATTCTTCACAAAAGTATAGAAGCATTTGCAATTGAACATCATATAAAACGCGCGAAACTAAATGTGTTAGGTGGCGCAGACAAAGGTAGCATTCTGATTGTAGGCCCTGAAAATGGACGCAGTGAAACCATAGTACCCATGGAATTTGTATTACCCGATGTTTATGAAATCACGGGAACAGGTACTATTTTTCCTGATTCAGAAGGGCATCCTGAATTGCATATGCACATATCATGCGGAAGAAATGGAATAGCACATACCGGCTGTGTACGACGTGGCATAAAGGTTTGGCATGTTATGGAAATAATTATCACAGAACTAATTGACAATAATTCAACAAGAGATACTGATCCTATTACGGGATTTCGTCTTCTTCAACCCAAATAAATTAAAAAAACATGAAGTACATATTTTTGACTTTCATTAGTCTAGTTATTAGCATTAACAGCATATTTGCAGCTGTTAGCCTACCTTCGTTTTATACCGATAATATGGTTTTGCAACGCGAGCAAGCTATAATAATAAAAGGATGGGCTAGCAAAGGTGAAATTATAAAAGTGATTTTTAATAACAAAGAAAAAAGCACCACCACCAATAAAAACGGAGCATGGGCAGTATCATTGGATGCAATGAACGCAGGAGGTCCATACGAAATGACTATAAAAGGAACTAATGAAATACATCTCGTTAATATATTAATTGGCGATGTTTGGATTTGCTCTGGACAATCAAATATGGAGTTTAATGTTAAACAATTTGATTGGGCTAAACGTGAATCGGATAGTGCCCAGTATCCTGAAATACGACTCTTAAAAGTTGAAAAACAAATGTTGTGCACCACATCACAAGATGTAAAAACAAGCTCAACATGGAAAACTGCGGAGAAAGATAATATAATGAACTTCTCAGCCGTTGCTTATTTTTACGGAAGATATCTGTATCAAAAAGAAAAAATACCCATCGGATTAATAATGTCAGCTTGGGGAGGCACTAATATTGAGGCTTGGACAAGCTATGATGGTTTATTACGAATTCCAGATATGAAAAATACAGTATCAAAATATGCTCGAAGTTGTGATGTAAATGACAAAAAAAGCATTCAAAATTACGAAGACTGGAAGAAGAAAAATTTAATGAAAGATATAGGTCTTGATCAGCAATGGAATAAATTAGAAACAGATATTAGCGATTGGAAAGATGCTGATGTACCATGTAAATATGAGGCCTTGGGACTCAAAACACATATAGGATCGGTCTGGTTTAGAAGAACATTTGACTTACCTATACAATTTAGAGATCAGGATTTAGACCTACGCCTAGGTAAAATTGAAAACTACTGCCAAGTATGGGTTAACGGTATAATGATAGGCAATAATCTAGGTAAAGACAGATGGGTAGCTTTTGATATTCCTAAGGCTATCTTAAAAAGCTCAAATAACGATTTAGTTATTCGTATTGTATCCTTAAATGAAGATGGCGGTTTTCTTAGTGATGCTGACAATTTAAATTTTTACAGAAAAGGTAATAATTATGGATTCGTATTCTTAAGTGGAATTTGGCAATACAAAGTAGGAAGTAGTATGAAAGCAATCACCGTTCCTGATTTAAGGTCAAGTAATCCAACACCGAATACAGCTCCATCAAGCTTATATAACGGAATGATATCTGGCCTTGTAGGTTTTCCAATAAAAGGATTTATATGGTATCAAGGGGAATCGAATGCACCTCGAGCAGAGCAGTACCGAACACTATTCCCCAATATGATACTTGATTGGCGTGAGAAATGGAACATGGGCGATTTGCCTTTCATTTATGTACAACTCGCTAACTTCAAAAAAGTAATTGAAGAAACAGTGGATGCTGAATGGGCTGAATTACGCGAAGCTCAAGATCTTGCATTAAAGCTACCCAATGTGGGTTCAGCAGTAACCATAGATATTGGTGATGCAAACAATATCCATCCATTAAATAAACAAGATGTAGGCAAGCGCCTCGGGTTAGCCGCTTTAAAGATTGCATATCATAAAGATATTGTATTCTCAGGGCCAACATACCATCAAATGTTTATTGAAGGAGACAGAATAAAAATCATATTCAAAAATACGGGTAGCGGACTCATAATAACTGATAAATATGGCTATTTGAAAGGTTTTAGTATTGCCGGTGACGATAAAAAATTCTACTGGGCAAAAGCATTCTATGATGAAAATAACGATGTTTTTGTATTCTCAGATAAAATAAAAAAGCCTATTGCGGTGCGTTATGGCTGGTCTGATAATCCAGATGATGTTAATCTATATAATCAGGAAGGATTGCCTGCTTCACCTTTCAGAACAGATTCATGGGATGGCATTACAAAAAATAAAAAATTCAAATTAGAATAATAAATGAACAAAAAAAACATTCTATTTATTGTTCTTTTAGCCATAGTTATCTACTGTCAGGCGCAAGAATACAAAAGTGAAATTATTCACCCGAGAGGACTCATACGTGCATCGGAGCTAAGTTCCTTGCGGGAGAAAGTAAAAAGATATCCTTATGATAGTTTGCTTGCAATTCTATATGAAAAAGTTGAAAATGCAACTATTCACTACGATAATTCAAGCCTTATGGTTTATGAGAAGTCCTTCCTTGCAGCAAACACAGCCTATATATACTTACTGACAAACGATAGAGCATTCGCCCAAATTTCATATCAATATATTGAAAAATCATTTACGGATACGCTATTTGTATTTAACCCATATTCATTTGGATTAACCCGAGCACAAGCACTACAAAATATGGCTATCAGTTATGACTTCTGTTACAATGATTGGACAGAAGAACAACGCAATACCATTCAAAAAAAAATGTATGAACTAATGCTATCTGTAAATAATAGTATGGGGTTTCAAGGCAATTATACTATGGAAAGCAATTGGATGGGTATTCGATGGAGTTCAGTTATACTAGCTGCACTGGTTTGGGATGATCCACTTGAAAGTAGCCATCAATACCCAGGATCACGATCAATGCCCTTACAATGGGATGCCACATTTCTTCTTCGCAATCACATTGATCAGAACATAACACCAGGTGGCTGGAATTTAGAAAGCATTTCGTACCATAGCTATAATTGGTCGTTCATTGGACCGAGTATTATTGCTCTACGCAATCACTATTTTAAAAATGACAAATTCAATTTAGATCAATTTGCTCCAAATTCACTACAAACGATGCATGCTCTAGCAACATCAACCGTATCTATTCGATATGGCAATGTAAAAGGAATTACAGCCGATCTATCAGATGATGACCCCATGTTTAATAATCATGTTTTTACATATTCACAAGCGCTTTATTCTAATGATCAAACGCCATATATTCGTTGGATGCATGAATATTTGCTGAATACAGGTAACAACGATGGTTTACGAGGCTCCAGCTTTTATTCAATTGCATACAATCGCGATGATATTGAAGCGCATAATCCGGCTGAAGCAGGATGGTTAAATTATGTTGATACCATGCAAGGAGTGATTGTTTTTAGAAATAAATTTAAAGATGAAAATGATGTAGTAGCCACATTTACGACCACATCAAAATTAGCACATGGGCATCAAGGTCCCGATAATCTTACCTTTCGTATTTTAGGATTAGACAATATTTGGGTGGTTGGCGCAGGTCGTACCGGACAAGTGGCCGGGCAAACCAATCTTTTTCCGGCTGGGAATATACAAAACATGTCACACAATCCACGAGAAGGAGAATTGATCGAATTTGGTTTTGAAAAGAATGGTTCAGGATATGCCAACGGAGCAGGTAGTTGCCTAGGAGTTATTGACCATACACGTTTTTTTAGAGCTGATTATTCTGAAGAATCTGATGCCATTGCGGTATTTATTATTACCGACAAATCGCTAAACGGCAGGTCATGGCGTGTGAATACCCCTGAATTTAATCGAGTAAAAATAAATTCGACTGGCTATGATTTAATTGCACCCAATAAATCATCCATGCGATTCACTTTTTTTGAAACAGACATAGCAACGACCACTCCCGTTATCGGCAAAGTTCGATATGGCGGCAACACCATTGATCATAATATGGGTGTATGCTACAAAGACAGCTGTTACAAATACAATCGTTACATTGACATAGCGTGTAAAGGAAATATTATTGCAATTGCCACTATGCAAGAGGCAGGCAAAGAGCAACCGAATGTTGCGTTTGATGTAGCGAGAAAAACCATTACTGTGGGGAGAAAAGAATTTCTGTTGAAGAATTGGTGAAAAGTAGGTGTCACTGAATTATATTGTGACGCTATTAAAATAATACTACTTAATCGATTTGTACAATTTGAATATCTATCGCCTTAAGATAGTTATTCATACGCACACAAAGCAAACCTGGCAAAACCGTCTCCATTGATATATTTTTTGAACTACTATTAAGTTTATATTTATATTCATCACTTAAACAAATCCATAGTATTTGTGATTTTGACGTGGTATTAAAGTTTTGAGCGTTTATTTTTACCGATGAAAAATCATCATTAAACACTTTCTTTTTAATTAGCAAATCAAAGCCCGCGGTTATAGTCCCAGGCTTATACATGCTGCTGTACCAATTAATAACCGGTGCAGACAAACCACCAAACTGATGCCATCCGGCTCCCCTAGCCGACTCTAAGCGAAAAACTTCATAGCAATTATAGGTTTCATCAACTTCTTGCTTCCAAACATCGAGACCCGTCTTTGCAATTCTTAATGCATAATCATTCAGTCCTAAGTCGAACATGGACTTCCAAAAGAACCATTGGTGTGGCATCCAAACACTCCCATTCCAATAGCCAGCAGATGAATAATAGGGTGCTCGCTGATCGACTGTTGAGAGTCCTAGTTTACACCAAATACGACCATCGGTAAATAAATTTCTCAGCAAACTATCCGTTTGAACTAAGTTTGTAATACCCGCAACCAATGGATAGCAGCCATCCAGTCCCATATTAAAATTCACATTCGCTTCATCTTTCAATATTCCAATAGCTTCTTTTTTTTCATTATGCTTTACATAACCATAGTAACCAGATTTTGCATCCCAGGCATTGTTTTGAATGGCATTTGAAAACAGTGCAATATCAGCATCGTACTTGGAAATATCGGCTTTTAGTCCTAAAGAGTTTGCAAACATCTTTAAAATTTTAGCTGTACGAATAGCATGTGCTGTATTTACGATAGGAAGCACTTGTGCCTCTAATTTATTTTTATGCACATAAAACTGTGGTGGATAATCATCCCAACCACCTGAATTATAAAAATAGTCCCACGTACATAATAAATTTGATTTAAATGAACGAGTAGAAGAACTCTCAGCACCAGCCAAAAAATCATAATAACGTTTCAATCGCGGGTAAAAATATTTTATCAATTCAACATCTTGTGTTTTGTTCCATAATTCCAATACGGTGTATATTTGAATTGGCAGAGGTGTTCCATGATGCATAAAAGCTGACTGATCGGTCGATTTCATGGTATAGGCATTTACACATTCAATGGAACGATTTATATTTAAGTCAGCCAAACCGAGTGAGATAAAACCATTATCCCATGTGTAAAGGCAATCCCACTTACGTCCAGGTGTATTATGCAAAATATAGGTATTCATCGTACTAACTGGATACACAACATTGGTAAGCATTACAGAAGCCATCACCTGCTGAGAAAAAGCATAACATGCACCACCAGTATTATATTTTTGATCCAGCACTTTGCTTCTAGCCTTAATATATGTCGCTTCACATAATTCAACCTTATTAAATAAAGACAATTTACTACGTACAGTTTTCTCATCACCGTATGCCAATACCGAATAAAAAACTTTCTTCTGCTGAGCTTGAACAATAAGTGGGTGAACAAACATATTAGTATAATGCCCATCATTATTACCAATAAAAACTGGACTATTATAAAGTTGTTTATTGTATTTATTAGCGAGCGTATTCTCTCTGAGTTCCTCTTCAACCTCGCTCATTAAAAATTCACGCTCATCAAACGAGGCATTAATGAATTTTATACCATAGCCATTATTTACATCGGAATATTTAAGGTAGAGAGACCGCGAATCTATTTCAGTTCGTTGTGGCGTATAATGAAAAACTTTAGGCGAAAAATATAATTCGGATAATTTACTTTCTTCAACAATTACCAAGCCATCAATTTGAACAGCATCTCCGCCTTCAGATAAAATAGATAATGATGCAGCCTGTCGATTTGAAATAGGAATTGTAATAGTTCTGAAACGATTATCCCCATGAACTTTTATTAATTCATTTGCAACGCCTGATAATTTTAGTTTAACATCAGAACCTGTCATAAAACGATATCGAATAACAAGGACTGGATTAAGAATTCGAGCGTCAATCTTAATAGGGAATATCACATTATCGCCGACATCTTTAGCAAAATCATAACTTTGCCAAGCACAACGACCGAGCACGGTACCGCCTACAGCACTATCTTCACGAGCTATACCTAGCTGCTGACCATCGTACACCAAATTAAACTGAGGCATTTTATTAGCATAACTGAGTGAAGAATAATCGGTGTCATCAATCCATCTTGAATTAGCGGGTAAAAGCACACGGCTAGGTATTATAGGCAACAAAGAATAGGGTTTTAAAGACGGATAATTGATGTTTGCAAATGCGTTTACACAAATATCCTGAGGTAGAGATGTATTATTCACAATTTCATAACGCAGCAATGAGCTTGAACTATCCACCAAAATAAAAGAGACGTCCATATACACTTTATCCTTCCATTCTAAATCATATCTAACAGAATAATAGGATAAATCAGCACTTGATTCCCACATGTGGTATCCACTCTCATAATCAATACTTGAAGGAAAAGCTTTTTTACGAAGGTAATAAGCGGGATGAATACTAAAATCAAATCGCATACCAGATGAAAGTTCGGGTACATGTGAAATACCATTGTAACGTTTCATATATGGGCCCCACGCGGGAAGACATAATGAATGGGTATTCTCGAGATTTTGATTATTAAATGGCTGAGAATATAAATCAGCAAAAAAACACACAGACAAAACAAAAAACAGAATCGGATAATAAAATGACAAAATGCTTGTTTCTTTTTTCATATAGGACAAATAAAAATTATTTATTCAAATTTATTTCTCTAAAGCAGCCTCAATTTCCTTAATACTATATGGCTTACGAAAATAATTCACAATAAGTTTTTGATTCAATGCATCTATTATTTCTTTATTCATATCATTGCCAGAAGTAATATAAAATTTAGTATTTGGATGATCTACTTTCGCCAATCGAATAAAATCAAGACCATACATGCTTATCATTTTTAAATCACTAATGACATAGGAAATATTGGGGTTCAACTTTAAGATATCTAATCCTTCCATGCCCGTTTCAGCTGTTAAGACCGTAAAATTTTTACTGAAATGCAATCTAAATAATTTAAGATTCAACAACTCATCATCAACATATAAAATCGTTTTTCGCTCAATCATACGGATTATTTAATGTGTGGTAATTTAATAATTGCAGTTGTACCTTTCCTTAATTCTGATATATAATCTAAACTTCCGTTATGCTCTAGAATTATTTTATGGGTAATTGACAAACCAAGACCAGTCCCTTTACCTGGGTATTTAGTGGTAAAAAATGGTTCCGTTATTTTATTGAGATTCTCTTTACTTATACCACATCCATTATCTGAAATATGAGTAACAAAAAAATCCGAACCTACTTCTGTTTTTATTGTTATTGTTCCTTTTTCATCTATTGACTGTTCTGCATTAGCAAGTATATTCATAAAAGCTTGATGTACCTTCCCTTCATTGGCAAGTATTTTAGTTTCAGTTGAACAGAACTGTTTTACAATCTCAACTTTATTATTAATACTACTATTAAGCATTAATAAACAATTTTCAATAATAATATGAAGTGAGCAATGCGATAGAATAGTTTCGTCCTTTCGACTATAAGCGCTTAAACTACTAACAATAACGGTTGCACGATCAACACCAACGTTTATTGCCTCTAAATATGGTGAGACATTTTCAATATGTTCTGGTAAATTTTCAATAAAGTATGAATCTAATCCAACAAAACCGCCTTTAATAAAGTTCAAAGGATTGTTCACCTCATGTGCAATACCTGCTGAAAGAATACCAAGTGATGCCATCTTTTCTGATTGAATAAGTTGGTTTTGTGTAGTTTTTAGAGAATGAAGGGTTACTTCTAACTCATCATGCTGCTTAAACAATTCACTATTTGCAGTAATAAGTTCTTTATTTACGTTTTGTACTTCTTCATTCTGACGAAGTATCTCTATCGTTTTTTCCATTACGATAATCTGTAGTTGCTTTTTCTGTTTCCTCAAAGCAGCCAAGCGTAAACGGTAAAAAAACCATAAAGCTAATAGAATTAAGACAGCCACAAAAACATTAAACCATAGCGTCTTCCACCAAGGCGGACGAATAGTAAAGGTATACGAACAAACATTGCTCCAAAAGCCAGTAGCATTCATTGACCTTACTTTAAACGTAAAAGTACCATGTGGCAAATTGCCATAGGGTGCCGATGTACGCTCTGTTAATGCACTCCAATTTTCATCAATTCCCTCTAGTTTATACTGATATTTTATTCTTTTACTCTGCTCCTGTGTAATACTAATATAATCGAATGTTAGGTAATTATTATTATACGCTAAACTCAAATGTACAGGTAAACCCGTCCATGCTAATATACTATCAAATTTAAAATCATGAAGCCTAACCCCATTACCTAATATAAAACTTGTGTCTTTGGCTGTAACATTCAGGTTATGTTGATTTGGTAAGGTATAAGATTGTGAGAGATTAACCCACTCAATTGGTTCATTAAACAATGCTACATGGGTAAGTTGAATATAAGGGGCTAAAGTATCTTGCTTAACTTTTTCAGGAAAGAATCGGCTTAATCTATCATTTGTCGCAATCCATATTGATCCATCTTTTGCTTCGCAAATGGTTTTCCCTTCATTAACACCTAGTCCTAGAAATCCATCTTGATGATTATAGTTTTTGAAAAGTGGTATGTTTGAGTTTTTCCTTTGAGGTCCAAAAAGTTCTTTATTCTTAATAGTCTTTGAGTCAATTGTACTAAGGCCAAACTGTGTACCAATAAAGATATTCCCTTTCTTGTCCATTAACATGCTAAAAATATTGTCACCAGAAAGACCATCACGTTCTGTTAATCTTAATAAATTCGTTTTATTAATTACAGTATATGGTTTATAAGGATCACCATCCATTTTAAACAAAACACTTATACCAGCTCCTAATGTTCCAAACCAAATATTACCATTGCAGTCTTCAAGTATAGATCGTACCCTGTTATTAGCTAATCCTTCCCATTCGGTAAAATGTGTAAGTTTTTTCCCATCAAATTTACAGGCGCCACCATCCGTCCCCATCCATAAATTACCTGCATAATCTAAAATAATTGTTTTAACTCTATTATTTACCAAACCTTCTTCAATCGTATAATTAGTAAAAGCCTCTCCATTAAATTTACTTAAACCACCATCAGTACCAAACCATAAATTACCTTTATAATCCTCAATAATAGTCCACACATTATTATTTACTAAACCCTCATTTACAGTATAGTGTGTGAAAGTTCTCCCATCAAATTTAGTAATCCCGTTTTGCCATGAACTAAACCAAATGTTTTTTTTATGATCAATAAATACAGCATATACTGTTGAGTTTGTTAATCCCTCTTGAACCGAATAACTTGAATATATTTCCCCATCATAATTAGTTAATCCACCAAAAGATCCAAACCAAAAACTACCATTATGATCTTCAACAATGGATCGAACAATATCATTTAATAATCCTTCCCGTTTAGTAAGATGTACAAATAATTTTCCGCTGAATTTATAAACGCCCCCCTCGTAGGTACCACACCAAATATTTCCGCCCTTATCTTCCATAATGGAATAAATACTATTGCATGCTAAACCTTCTTTATCGGCATAATGCGTGAAGTATCTTCCATCAAATTTGGTCAATCCCCCTTCCCATGAACCAAACCAAATAAATCCATCTGTATCATCAAAAATTGATAATACGGTATTACTTCGTAAACCTTGTTTGATAGAATAGCTTGTAAAAATATTTCCGTCAAATTTGCATATTCCACCTTCTGTTGCAAAACAAATATTCTCATTTCGATCTTCAATAATTGACCAAATTCTATTATTAACAAGCCCTTCTTTTATAGTATAATTTGCGAATTGAGTACCATCAAACTTTGAAACGCCACCACCATAGGTACCAAACCACATATTTTGCGAATGATCTTCAAATATTGCATACACTTCATTATTTGCTAAACCCTCACTTATTGTATAATGCAAAAAATATTTTCCATCGAATTTGCATACCCCTCCATCTGTACCAATCCAAATATTTCCCTTGCTATCTTCAAAAATTGATCTAATAATCGTATTAAGTAATCCTTCATTTTTAGTGTAATTTGTAAAAGTAATACCATCATATTTGCATATCCCGTCTTCAGTACCAAACCAAAAAATACCCTTACTATCCTCCAATAATGAATAAATCACATTATTTGTTAATCCTTCGTTTACAGTAAAATGAGTAAAATATTTTCCATCAAATCTACTAACACCACCATCCGTTCCAAACCAAAAATTTCCATTTGCATCTTGCAACATACAACGAATCACATTATTGTTTAAACCTTGCTGTTTCGCATACGAGCTAAAGCTGCAAGGGTTCATATCTCTGGTATTAGCTTCTTTTGCCAATATCACCTTTGGAATTCCAGCAATAAAAGCATTATGAATTGCAGCAAAAGAACGGGGTAATGTCAGCGAATCTTTACCCGGAATACAAATAATAGCAGCTGTTTTATTTGATACAAAAGGAGTTCCTGCTAAATGAATATTTGTACTGCTCACTTTTTTGATCGGCAAATTGGCTTGAATTTTTCGTGGATAGCTTAGTCCATTTTTACCAGGAATTAAAATTGGGAGTGAATCAGAAATTTCAAACATAGGTAAAGTGTCTGCAATTGAAGCCTTGAAATTTGTTCTTGATTCCGTACTTGCATTCTGTTTACATGAAGAAAACAAAATTAATAATGCATAAAAACAAATTGCAAATTTGGATGAAAAAAAAACTCCTATATAACTTTTTTTTGCTTATACATAGTCAAATATAATCATTTCGTTACGTTTTTCATGCAACTTGTACTAATTACATATTCACAATACAAAACGCAATACATTTTCAACAGATAGTTAAACGCGTTCAAAAATCACATAACAAAATATCTCGCAATCGACCTAGCACTAGTGCATAAAAAAAGCGACCCAATTACGAGTCGCCTTTTCAATAATTCAAAAATTTTTATTTTAAAACAAAAAACATTTTATGTTTATTATCTGCACTATTTGATGCAAACCAAATATTAAACTTGCCTGGCTCAATCAAAAAATTCCCTTGATTATTATAGAAACCAAGCTGCTTAGGAGTTATATTAAAACTGATTTCTTTTTTCTCACCTGGGTTTAACATGATTTTGGTAAACGCTTTCAGTTCTTTAACTGGACGAGTTATAGAACCAAACAAATCACGAACATATAATTGAGGGACATCATATGATGCTGTGTTACCAGTATTTGTAACGGTTGCAGTTAATATTAACGTGTCTTTCATTCCTATAGTATCCGCATTTAATTTAATATCGCTATATTCAAATGTTGTGTACGATAAACCAAATCCAAATGGAAAAGCAGGAGTAGTAGGAATATCAAGGTATCTAGAACGATAACCTTTAGGATCTAAAGGTGTTCCAATTGGAAGACCTTCATCATCTAATTGAGGTGGACGACCCGTATTATTGTGATTATAATAAATTTGTATCTGACCCTCAGCTCTAGGGAAACTAATAGGCAAACGTCCTGACGGCGAAGCTAGCCCAAAAATTATATCTGAAAGCGCAGGCCCTGCCATGGTCCCGCCGTGCATAGCATACAATACTGAACTAACAGTATCTGCTGAGTGATGGAATATCAGAGGGCGACCAGCCATGATAACAAGAACGATAGGTTTACCTGTTGCAGCAACAGCAGAAATTAATTCTTCCTGTGCACCAGGTAAATTAAGGAATGCGCGACATCGAGCTTCACCTGAAAGTATCGACTCTTCACCTACAAATATCACAGCAGCCTCTGCTGAACGTGCTGCTAAAACCGCTTTGGAAATACCCGATTTATCTTTACTGCGAGGAAAAGCAAGCCCTTCTGCATAAATAACACGACTCTCTCCTAAATATTCTTTTATTGCTGCAAGAGGCGTACGTGAGTCCATCGGTCTGCCATCAAATGCCCATGTTCCAATCTGATTTGCTGAATCATCAGCCATTGGTCCTATAACAGCCAACTTTTTAATATCTTTTGACAATGGTAACACATTATTCTCATTCTTTAACATTACTATACTTTGAGTAGCAGCCTCACGAGCAATATTCAAATGTCGTTGCGATAAAACTACCGATCTCCTAGTAGTATCGGTATATGGATGATCAAACAATCCTACTTTGTATTTTAACGTTAAAATACGACGAACCGCATTATCAATGTGAGACATAGTGATTTTTGATTCTTGCAATAAGGTATCTAATTCATGAATGTATGATTTACTCACCATTTCCATATCAATATTCCCTTGAATTGCTTTGTAAGCAGCTTCTCTCTCATTTTCACAATAACCATGTGATATCATTTCTGCAATAGAAGCCCAATCGCTCACCACCATACCTTTAAACTGCATTTCATCACGTAAAATTTCTTTTAAAGTGTGATAATTGCCAGAGGCAGGTTCATTATTCAAATCATTAAAGCCACTCATGATAGTAGCAACGCCAGCATCAACTGCTGCTTTAAAAGGTGGAAGAAAGGTATTGCGTAGTTTTGCTTCTGGTATCCATGTACTATTATAATCTTTGCCATCTTCACCTTCACCATAGCCAACATAATGTTTAGCACAGGCAGCAATACTATTACTATCGGACATATCCTTACCCTGAAACCCTTGCACCATGGCTACAGCCATTACCGATGCAAGATACGGATCTTCGCCATAACCTTCTGCCACTCGCCCCCAACGTGGGTTTCGGCAAACATCCATCATAGGTGCAAAAGTCCATTCATAGCCTGATGCACGCCCCTCACGAGCAGCAACGGTAGAGCCTTCACGAACCACATCTAAATTCCAAGAACACGCCTGAGCTAAAGGAATAGGAAAAACAGTACGAAAGCCATGAATAATATCGCGACCAAAAATTAATGGAATTTTTAAACGTGATTCTTCAACAGCTATTCGTTGCAATTCATTACGCATAGCAATATCTTCTGCATTTAAGAAAGAGCCAACACCCCCTTTGCGTATCGTTTCTGCTGTGAAAACCTTAATTGAATCCTTCTGTCCTTGATTCATCTGGTACATTTGTCCAATCTTTTCTTCAAGCGTCATTTGAACTAAAAGCGCTTCAACTTTTTTTGCGATTTCAGCATCCTTACCATTTGTACTATTTGAAGCATCTTGCTTGCATGAGCTTAAAAGTACGATTACCGAAAATGCCAATAGGAATCCTCTCATATTATCTGTATTAAGTTTAATAATTGTTACGAGCTATGCTGACAAATATAATCACTCTTTATCAAGAAAAAAAGAAAAATGAAAATGTCTAAACGTTTTGATTTTAAAACGGATTAACAACAATGAACAACCACGACTCAAGCAGACGAGGTAATTGTATGAGAATCATGCCTATTTCGTCCAAAAAAACGAGGAATACAATCTGGGAGCCCTCTCTCGTCTCGGCGTATCCGATCGGAATACCTATTTGTCCAAATAGGCAGAAGTTCAACAAAATAATTTAGTTCATTTTCGTTCCTTAAATTATTGTCTCAGTGATTTAAATTCATGAAAGAAGAAAAAAAATAACGACTCGCAAGCATATCATTGAGTTCAGAAATGCAATTTATAAATGCATTGATACGATAAGCAATATGATTAAACAAGTTCTGTTAAACTTATTTAAATACATCTGTAATTACTTTTACTTGGTCCAAATAAGAGTAGTAATAGATATACCCTTAACCTCAACAGCGGCTTGTTTTGAACCAAACCGAATTTTAATGCTTTTATTATGATTGCTACTATTTAACACTTGTATGACTATTTTATTTTCAGGACTTGTAAAAGCAATACAGCGAATACTATCAATATTCTCGAATGATCCAATTCGAGAAGATCCTGGGCGAACGAACTTACTAAAATGTGCTAAATAATAAAAGGTTCCGGTATAAGTAACTTCTTTTGTAGTTCTATTTACAATAACTACAGGGTGTTGTATATTACTATCCGGATTGTGATGTATCTCTGATATAAGCCAAGGTCCACCTTTCTCATCGAGTATCATATTCCAATATATCCATGCTGAGACACCCGCTTCGAGATCAGAAAAAATTTGATTGCCCCAAAAATCGCCATCTGTGAAATCATAATTGGGGAGTTTCATTGTTTTAGGAGTATTGCAAACATAGGCATGACAAATCTCTGTCATCCAAATTGGATATTGAGGATAGGCTTGTTTTAATGCTGCAATTTTATCAAAATTACGATTGTAATCATAGCCATGAAAAGCTAATCCACCAATGTATTTAGCCGTTTTAGGATTCGCAAGAACAGCGGGGAAAAATGTCCACGCATTAATGCGCTCATTAGCCTCACACATTTGTATTTTTGTCTGAATATTATTTTGTTCAAATAGCGGTCCAACGTGTTCTGATACTAGCTTTGATATTTGCGAATATGGAATTTTCGTATAAATACCGGGCTCATTTAAAAGACTTATATAATCAATTGGTATTCCTTGTTTTTCATACTCTTGTATATATCTCAAATAATATTTTGCAAGTGCAGGAAAATAATTCTCTTCAACATCTTGTTTGTTTCGAGTGGTGTCTTTGATCATCCAATCAGGCGGATAATCCATTGGGGATTGAATCATGAAATGTCCGTATTTTTTTGCTGCACGGATATATGGAATTAATCCATTCGGTTCAAGATCACGAGCAATGCTGAAATTTTTCATTTCCAAATCGCCTGGTGTGTCGTTATAGGTGTACCAATCGCCTGCCGACATGAAATCGTTTCCTGCCATAGGCGATTTCATTACTGAGAAACCAGCACCAGAAATCGTATCAAACAAGGATTGAAATAATTGCTCCTTAGCCTGTGGTGCTAGCGTATTGGCACAAATCATACCCGCTTCTAAAAAAGAGGCTCCAAATCCATCAATGCGTTGATGGATAATAGCTGGATTAATAAGAATTTCATCTTTATCAAGGTATAGCATCATACTTTTAGGTGGTATGGGGGCTACACCGAATTCAATTTGTTTTTGAGTGCTTAAGCGGTCACCATACAATGAAGAATAAATGATAGAAATAGATTGGGCTGAGATTAAAGCGCTATATGCTGCAAGAATGCACATAATAAGGGCTCGGAGTTTTAAACTGAGATTCATGTGTTGTAATATGATATTATAACGTTTATAATAAGAGACCGCAGCGAACACGCGAACTTCTACTCGACGACATTTCGGCGATATCCGTCAGTTTGTCACCGCCTTCACTTCTTCACTGAGCCACCCGTTGGGCTGTCTGCTG
>JBBRXJ010000050.1:0-26768 GCA_038248505.1 Bacteroidales bacterium | reverse complement strand
ATCATCAAATAATCCAAGTGGGTTAATGTTTTTCATCGTTGTTGTTTTCAGCAAGTATACTAAAATTAATTCGGAAAAACAAGCATATTCAATTAACAATCAGAGACATGCATCAGTTTTAGGTTTTTAGAGATGCCCTTAATAAATTAGTGATATCGAATGAAAATCCAGTATAACCCCCAATATGAAAACCAGCAAGCTTTTTATTAATATAAACGCGGGTAGTTATATTTGAGCCTTCAAAATAAATATAGTAACGCGAGGTATCATTAGGAAAAATAGCTGATTCACGATGATACCAACTAGTATCACGACGATAACCAGGAACCGGATCAACAGCATCAAAGGCATTCCAAGTATGCGGAAGACTAACATTAACAAACCGTGCAACTAGGTCAATATTTTCAATATTAATACCACTAGACTCTGAATACTGCCAATCTTGGCTTATACAAGTATTTTTTCTTAATTGGTTTGCATTGATATCTTGTATGGTGTAAAAACAGATTAATACAAGACAAAATAAAGCTACTAAATGTTTTTTATTCATCATCTTTTTTTTTGATGCACCCAAAAGTACATAAAGCTTATAAAATATTTTTACAATAAAAAAAAGTCCCAAAAAGCAAAATAGAGCTTATAGCCTATAATATAGATACTTGTGACGTAATAAACAAATTGAATTATTATATAGGAATATGAAATAAACAACTGTTAACAAGATTTTATGATAAAAGGAATGTTTTTTCATATATCAATCACAATAAATTTTATACATTTGCCTTCATAAAGACTAGGTAACCTAAGTTAAACAATTAAAAAATTACAAAAAATGAAAAAAGTAAGTTTATTTATTGCTACCCTTGCAATGGGTGTTGTTGTTATGAGTGCTTGTGGTGCTAAAACTGAAGCTCCTGCTGTTGAAGAAAATGCAGCTCCTGCTCAAGAAGTTGTAGTTGATTCAGTTGCTGCTCCTGTTGATAGCGCTGTTGTAGCTCAGTAATCAAAGACATTAAAAAAAGAGGCGGAATGAATCTGTCTCTTTTTTTATTCCCTCGCATTAACCATTTAGTTAAACCATGTAGTTAATGAGCACAGAACTTAAAACACAAGCCGCTGAACAAAATATTTTGTTTGCTGCACGCAAAATATTCATTTTAAAGGGTTACTCAGGAGCTCGAATGCAAGAAATTGCTAATGAGGCTCAAATTAATAAAGCACTTCTACATTATTATTTTAGAAACAAAGAAACGCTATTTGAACAAATTTTCAGACAAGCATTGCAAGACATAATACCCCAACTTAATAAGACATTTTTATCGGAGGGGGATTTTTTCAGTAAGATGCGAGCATTTATTCATCAGTATATTGATTTACTACATTCGAATCCGTATCTCCCAGCATTCATTATTAATGAATTAAATTCACAGTCACAAAATTCAAAACATATATTACAGCATTTTATTAATCCCATAAAGAATACTATTATCCCTCTATTGCAAAGTAGTTTTAACGAAGCTCGCAAGAATGGTTTAATAAGGGATATTGATACAGATCAAGCCATAGTAAGTATTCTATCAATGTGTGTTATGCCCTTAGTAGGTCGGCCTTTATTTGAAGAGTTATTATTTGAAGGCAATCCAGCTTTATACCAAAGTTTCTTAAATAAACAAAAAAAATGCATCTTTGAGCTAGCCGTAAAGCTAATAAGTTAAATAACAGCAATATATACTATGTTTGCAAATAATACCTTTGCAAATTCAAAAAAGACGAGAAGTGCTGCATATCTATAAGTTAAAAGAGATTAAATTAGTATAGAATATGAAAATATGATTCACCTTAATTATACCCCAACAAGAATTTTTCAAAATTATTGCGCTTCAGATGGTGCTGATTGGCTTAATTTTATCAAAAAAATGAGACTGATTGCATTTATATTCATTACTTATGCAATTACCAATAACACGGTATTGGCTGATAGCCTTAGCCTAGAGCAATGTCAGTCATTTGCGCGAAGTGCCGCACCTAATTTTAATGAAATAGATTTAGTTATTTCAAAAAGCCAACTTACTATACGCAATATTAGTTCCGGATGGTTACCTCGCATTGACCTAAATGGTCAGGCAAGCTATCAATCAGACGTTACAGGTATTGATGCAAATTTTCCTCCATCAATGAATATTGATTTTCCGACGGCTCCCCATGAACAATTTAAAATATATCTCGATGTTAACCAAACAATATATGATGGTGGAATATCAAAATCGCGAAAGCAACTTGAGCTTTTAAGCCTGCAAACAGAGTTAACGGATGTTGAAATTCAATTTCAAAAAATAAGAGAAAATATCAATCGTTTTTATTACTCTGCATTGATTTTAAAAGCTGGTATTGAAATATCAAAGGCGACCTTAAAAGACTTACAAAACAGGGAACGTGCCATTCAATCAAAAGTATTAAATGGAGTGAGTTTAGCGATGAATTTGAGTTTATTACAAGCAGAAATAATAATAACGAAACAACGTAGTATAGAATTTGAATCGGATTTAGATGCTGTAATGAAGATTCTATCACGGTTTATTAATAAGGAATTATCAAATACTACCGAGTTACTACTACCACAAACAATCAATACAGTGAGCGATAGTATTGTGCGTCCTGAATTGATGCTATGCACCATGCAACAAAACCGATTAACAGCAACGGTAAAACTATTAAATGCCCAGCGAATGCCAAAATTGTTTGCCTTTGCACAAGCTGGTTACGGAAAACCAGGACTTAATATGTTGTCTGATAAATTTGACAATTACTACATTATAGGAGCTGGTTTAAAATGGAATCTAATTGATTGGCACAGTAACTATCGCGAACGACAAATTTTAAATATACAAAGAGAGATATTGAATCAGCGAAAGGCGACTGCTGAGCAAAATATTCAAATTGATCTCGATAATAAAAAATCGGAAATAAGAAAGTACAATGAATTAGTAAAAAGTGATTA
Source organism: Bacteroidales bacterium (assembly GCA_038248505.1). Classification (GTDB taxonomy): domain Bacteria; phylum Bacteroidota; class Bacteroidia; order Bacteroidales; family JBBRXJ01; genus JBBRXJ01. Next base: position 23,770 of record JBBRXJ010000050.1, on the reverse strand, counting down.
CGAATTACTACAGATACGAAATGGTATTCTTCGGCAAGCAGATGTTCAGTTTGAGAATGGGAGTTTAACAGGCAGCGATTTTATATCAGAGATATATGCTCGAAACCAAGCGGAATTAAACTTACGCATGCATATTATTCAACAGTCGCAGGCTATTGAAGCGTATCGGGTGGCGCTGGGAGATAGATGATTCGCCGCTGCGGAATTGAATGGAAGATATGATTTTATAGGGATGAGATTTTGTTTTCGAATTATGTTCACATTAGGATAGCATTGTAATAGCATTAAATGTTTCAAAATATTAGACACAAAAAACAACATGAAAAAACTACTATATCTTACAGCAATTATCATCCTTGTTGGCTGTAGCAATAACAAGTCTATGTCAGATGCTTATGGCAATTTTGAGGCCGATGAAATTATTATATCCGCTGAGATTGCTGGTCGTATAATACAATTTGATATAGAGGAAGGTCAAACATATCCTGCAGGTAAGCTAATAGGATTTAGCGATACATTGCAGCTGCATTACAGTCTGGAGCAAATTATTGCACGAAAAAAATCAGTTGAACAAAAGATCTCTTCTATAGAAATACAAGCGGAAGCAAGCGATAAACAAGCTGAAATTATGCTTAAAGAAAAAAGTCGCCTAAGCCGTTTATTAAAAGATAGCGCAGCTACCTCAAAACAATTTGATGACGTTTCAGGCAATATTGAGGTGATTGAAAAACAAGCAAGAGGCATCAGAAGTCAATCTACTTCACTACAAAGCGAAGCCTTAGCATTAACAAAGCAAGTCGAACAGTTGCAAGATCAAATTAAACGTTGCTATTTTATTATGCCAGAAACAGCCACCGTACTTGAAAAATATATTCATGCACATGAAATGGTATTATCTGGGAAATCACTATTTAAGATTGCCAATATGGATTATCTCGTCTTAAAAGCATACGTCTCGGGGCAGCAATTACCAAACATTATACAAGGTGATAGCGTACATGTTTTTATAGATAAGGATGCTAAAATTAATTCAACAATTAAAGGCATTGTTGCACGAATCTCATCGCAAGCAGAGTTTACACCAAAAATAATTCAGACTAAAGAGGAGCGAGTAAATCTTGTTTACGCCATAGAGATAAAGGTTAAAAATGATGGTCGTTTAAAGATTGGAATGCCGGGGGAAGTCCTATTTAATGGTGATTCGCAAGAAAAGTAAAATACATCATTTTAACATGCCGGCGCTTCGAGTGCCTCAGCGACCTACTTTAGATTTTTTGAATAAAATAGTTCTGCTGTCAAATTCTCCATAAATAAAAAAAACCAAAAGAAAGAAATAACGCATTTAAACAACGACACAAACCATTGAACATATCCATTAAACATATTTACAAATCCTTTGGAACACAGGAAGCACTAAATGATATTAACCTTGAGATCAAACAATCTGAACTTTTTGGTTTAATTGGCCCCGATGCCGCTGGAAAAACAAGTTTATTCCGACTAATAACCACATTGCTTTTACCCGACCAAGGGAGCATACACATTGGAGATTTTGATTCTGTAAAAGATTACAAGTCTATACGAAATATCATAGGGTATATGCCCGGTCGTTTTTCATTATATCAGGATTTAAGTGTTGAAGAGAATCTTAACTTTTATGCAAAAATATTTGACACCACTATTGAAGCCAACTACGATTTAATAAAAGATATTTATTCACATATAGAACCATTTCGTAAACGCAGAGCAGGCAAGCTTTCTGGCGGGATGAAACAAAAACTCGCCTTGTCATGTGCCTTAATTCACAAGCCCGAAATATTAGTACTTGATGAGCCAACAACGGGTGTTGATTCTGTTTCACGAGGTGAATTTTGGGAAATGCTACAAAGGTTGAGAGATAAAGGAGTAACTATCATTGTTTCCACACCCTATATGGATGAAGCCATACTCTGTGATCGTGTGGCATTAATTCAGAAAGGGAAAATCCTTACCGTTAATACACCACAAGGAATAGTGGACTCCTTCCCTAGCCCACTCTATGCCATACGAAGCAACAATATGTATAAATTATTAAAAGATATTGAGTCATCGGGCTTAACGGAGGCTGTTTATCTTTTTGGGCAGTATATTCATTGTATTTTAAAAACGGACACTACATTAATATCACTTACTGAAAAAATGCAGAACGCTGGACATGATGGAATAATAGCGGAACAGATTAGTCCGCATATTGAAGATTGTTTTATGCGGTTTCAATAATTAAATTAACTCATATAAGTTGAAAGTTTGAAAGTAAAAAGTTTATAAAGGAATAGCCATTAAAAAATTAAAATTAATGTGAATGTTTTTTGCTTGACTCAGCATAGCTCGAATAAATTCGGCTATGCTTTCGTTTGTAGCTAAAATTCGATGGGGCTATTGTGTATTTTCTTTCGGTATCGATAGTCAATTCCTGTAACACATTTGAATATAAAGACTTTAACATTCATTTTTCTCGTATAAATGTTTGGTGACTTTATATTATATAACTACATTTGTGTACAAATTTGGTACACAAATTTAATTAAAAAACTATAAAACTTTGCTAGTTATTAGCAGTAGAGAATTCAGGGAAAATCAAAAGATGTATTTTGATCTGATAGACAAAAACGAACAGATAATTGTTCAACGCGGGAAAGACAAATCCTATGCTTTAACCCTTATTCCTGAAACTGACCGCTATTTTGCTGAACCTAAATAAAGAAACGTATTAAGCATTCTATTGCTCAAGCAGAAAAGGGCAAGCTTACTACCTTAAACAAAAAAGATATTAATAAACTTCTTGGTTTATGAGTTACGAGCTAAAATTCACGATTGATGCCCGAGAAGATATTTAAAGTCTAAAAAAAATAGGAGCTAAATTGGCACTTAAAAAACTCGCCATTTTATTGACTGAGCTAACCGAACACCCACGAACAGGAACGGGTCAACCCGAAGAACTCAAATATGATTTTGCAGGTTGTTGGTCACGTAGAATAAACAAAAAACACAGACTGGTTTATTGGATCGAAGAGCAAGCACAAAAATCAGTAGTAGTTTTGTACGCTTTTGGTCATTACAAAGACAATTAAAAAAACACTTCGGTCGATTATTCATTTGATAAAAATAGAAATAAAAAAAACAAAAAAAGCCCCGAACAAACGTTCGGGGCTTTTTACAATATGCTTAAATAATCATTAAACAATGTAGGTTGACGCAGAAGTGTTACCACCTCTTCCTGTCCAATTGGTATGGAAGTATTCACCACGTGGCTTGTCTGTTCTTTCGTAGGTATGAGCACCAAAGTAATCACGTTGCGCTTGTAATAAGTTAGCAGGTAATTTTTCAGTGCGATACCCGTCAAAATAATTAAGAGCAGTACACATTGCAGGAACAGGGATACCATTTACAACAGCTGCTGCAACAACATTTCTCCAGCCTTGTTGTGCACTAACAACTGTTTTATTGAAGAAAGGATCGAGCAATAAGTTAGATAGATTTGGATTTTTATCAAAAGCCTTTTTAATATCGCCCAAGAATACTGAACGAATAATACAACCACCTCTCCACATTAAAGCAATACCACCATAGTTTAGATTCCACTTGTAATCTTTGGCAGCCTCGCGCATTAAAGCATAACCTTGAGCATACGATACAACTTTTGATGCATACAATGCATTTTTAATGTCGTTAATGAATGCTTTCTTGTCGCCAGTAAATGCAGGTTTAGGACCAGAGATAAGTTTTGAAGCAGTAACGCGTTCATCTTTTATTGCTGAGAGACAACGTGAAAAGACCGCTTCACCAATCAGTGTTAAAGGCACACCATGGTCGAGAGCCGCAACTGCTGTCCATTTACCAGTCCCTTTTTGTCCTGCAGTATCTAAAATTTTATCTACCAATGGTTTTCCATCTGTATCTTTAACAGCAAGAATATCACGAGTTATTTCAGTCAAATAGCTATCGAGCTCACCAGTATTCCATTCTTTAAAAACTTCATGCATTTCATCGGCTGACATTCCGAGCATATCTCTCATTATCTGATACGCTTCGCAGATTAACTGCATATCGCCATATTCAATCCCATTGTGAACCATTTTAACAAAGTGACCAGCACCATTTTCGCCTACCCAATCGCAGCAAGGAGCACCGTCAGCTTTGGCTGAAATGGCTTGAAAAATAGGCTTCACAGCAGGCCAAGCAGCCAATGAACCACCTGGCATAATTGAAGGGCCAATTAAAGCACCTTCTTCGCCACCTGAAACACCGGTACCAATGAATAAAAAGCCTTTGCTCTCAACATAAGCGGTACGACGAATTGAATCAGGGAAATGGCTATTACCACCATCAATGATAATATCGCCTGGTTCGAGGAATGGAAACAATTGTTCAATAAAGTCATCAACAGGTTTACCTGCTTTAACCATAATCATTATTTTGCGAGGACGCTCAAGGTTGGCAACCAACTCCTGAATGGTGTGTGCACCAATAACATTCTTGCCTTTACCCCGACCATTAATAAAATTATCAACCTTATCAATGGTTCTGTTATACACAGCCACGGTAAAGCCTTTACTTTCCATGTTTAGAACGAGGTTTTCACCCATAACAGCTAAGCCTACTAAACCAATATCTGCCTTTTTACTCATATGTGTTTGATTTATATATTGTTGTTAAAAACTAATTGGAAGTAAATTTATGTACTTTCTTTGGTTATTTAAAGATGTTTCTGTAATTAATTATTTATTCGGTCAACATTATTCACATAAAAAAATTAAAACATAAACGCCCTCTCTAATAGATTAATAAGTTAAACACGTAAAATTAGCAATCAGTTTATTTAATAAATATGATCATTTTGAGCAAGTGTATTTAATTGTATGCCAACCAATATAACGTGTTGCATTTTTTATAAAATTAAAAATACGTATAACCATCATAAAAATGAAGAGAATCAGTCAGATTTTTTGAGGTATTATACCTATTTCATTAATAAAAAATCAAGTATCTTTATAGTATTTAAAAAAAATAAAACAAATGAAAAAGCTTTTTTTAGGAATACTCCTACTGTTTAACTCATATTTAATGATTAATGCACAAACAGATGCACAAGTAAAAACTTTATTTATTTATAATTTCATTAAATATATTCAATGGCCAGCTAGCTATTCGAGTGGTGATTTTGTCATTGGTGTATTAGGTGGAGGACCCATTGTTGAAGAATTACAAAAGATTGCAGCAGTGAAAAAAGCAGGAACACAAACAATGGTTGTAAAACCTTTTTCATCATCAACAGCCATTACAAATTGCCATATATTATTTATCAGTATTTCAAAAAGCGGAGAACTTGCTGCGGCAATTACTAAAGTTACTGGAAATAGCACACTAATTATTTCAGAAAAAGAGGGACTGGCAAAATCTGGTGCTGGCATTAATTTTATTCAGAAAGATGGGAAATTAAGATACGAATTAAATGCATCAAATATTACTAAATATGAATTAGGACTGAATAATGATTTAACAAAATTGGCAATCATAATAAATTAAATTTACTAAGAAAACTAGATATGAGTTTAAAAGATTTAAGTATCCGTCAGCGACTTATAGCCGGATTTGGAATATTACTAGTTATAATACTTTTTAGTTTGGTATTAACATATATTAATACAAATAGAACAGAACGTATCAATCGCACATTTATTGAAGAAGTAAACCCACTACTTCAAGATTTAGAGGGGCTTTCAGAGTTAATTACAGATTCAAGAAACCTCACAAAAAACTGGATCTTTGTAGATAAAAAACCAGATACAAAAGATAAAATAGAACTAGTAAACATTCACACCACCATTTTTCCTGAAATTAAATCTTCATTAATAAAACATACAGATAAGTTATGGCCAAATGAGCGAAAGGTTAAACTACATTCTATTTTGTTATGTATGAAAGATACATTGTTTGTTCAACAAAAAGAGGTAATTACTAAACTCGCAACTTTTGAGAGCTATAATGATGCCCTTATATTATTTGAAGTTACCCCCTTAATTGAAGAGGGAGGAAGCATTATAAACACGTCCGATAATCTATCTATACGAATAAAAGAACTCATAAAAATACAAGCAGAAGAATCAAAAAAAGCATACGCTGATATTGAAGCATCAAACAAACAATTTAAAGTATTTATAATATTGATAGCTTTACTTTCAATAATAATTTCGGTATTTACCACCTGGTATATTACAAACTCAATTTCTAATCCAATAAATAATACATTAACAATTATTGAGAGAATTTCTTCTGGAGATCTGGCCCTTAGTATTCAAAAAGAGAATAATGATGAAATTGGTTTATTGCTTGATCATTTGAATAAAATGATAGACAGCTTAAAAAACATTGTGTCATCAATAATTAGCAATTCCGACAATATAACTGAAGCGAGTACCGAATTAAATTACTCCTCACAAGTCTTAGCAACTGGCTCATCCGAACAAGGTGCATCGGTAGAAGAAGTTTCATCGTCAATGGAACAAATGGTTGCAAATATTGAGCAAAATTCCGATAATGCAGTTAAAACACGCAAAATATCAGAAGATGTATCAGAAAAAATTATGGTAGTTGGTAAGGCCTCTAATAAGAGCATGAATTCGATTAAAAAGATTGCAGAGAAGATTAACATTGTAAATGACATCGCCTTTCAAACTAATATTCTTGCTCTTAATGCAGCTGTTGAAGCAGCACGAGCAGGCGACCAAGGAAAAGGCTTTGCGGTAGTAGCCGCTGAGGTTCGTAAGTTAGCCGAAAGAAGTAAATTAGCCGCTGATGAAATAATTGGAATTTCAAGAGAAAGTGTAAGAGATACCGAAGAGGCCGTTAAACTAATTGAAGAAATTATTCCTCAAATAAAAAAAACAACGACCTTAATCCAAGAAATTTCATCATCAAGTGTTGAACAGAATGCAGGGGCAATGCAAATAAATAATGCAATTCAACAATTAAATGGAATTACACAACAAAACGCATCTACCTCTGATGAATTGGCTAAGAATAGTGATGAACTTGCAACACAAGCAGCTCAAATGAAAGAAATGATTCGTTTTTTTAAAATTGAATAAGCAAAAATTAACAATAAAACACAGCTAAATATATAAATACAGTAAATAAATAAAAATCAACGAGTATGAAAAAAAGAGTATCTACACTAATTTTAATGATTATATGCTTCGTAAGTATGCATAAATTATTTGCACAAAACGATAGTAGTACGATCAATAATATGTATGAAATGTCTCTTGAAGATTTGCTGAATGTAAAAATTAACATTGCCTCCAATACAGGTAAAGACAATATATTTAGCACTCCTTCAACCGTAACTATTGTTGATAGAAAGACTATTGAAAGTTATAATTTTTTAACTATTCAAGAAGCCTTACAAACTGTTGGTGGGTTCACCGTTATGCGAAGCTACTTAAAACGTAATCTTCCGACCTCAAGAGGTATTACTCAAGATAATTATGCTAATAAAGTACTCATTCTTATAAATGGAGTACCCGCATGGAATGCAGTAACTGGCGAAGGTAATTTGGAGCGCATTGACATCAATGATGTTGAACGCATTGAGGTACTAAAAGGACCAGCTTCCGTACTTTTTGGTACTAATGCCTATTCAGGTGCTATAAATATAGTATTACGCGAGGACAGTGAAAACAAACCTTACATGCATGCAGGTGCAGGCGCTTATAATTCATACAATACGGGCGGTGGCATTAGCTACAAAAAAGACGATCTATCTCTTTTTGTTTCAGGTAACTCACTTAGTTTAAATGGCGGAAGACAACGTTTTAGAGGTGAAGATGGTGTAGTAACTTATTTTAATGAACAATTACAAAATAACAACTTTACACTTTCAACAGAATACAAGGGACATCGCATTCTCATAAATTCATTTGATGGTAATGAAAGCCACTTTGGAGTTACCCCTACTGTTTCCGCAGGTGCAGGCAATGATCACAACATAAGAGGAACTATAGTTAATTATAATTTAAATAAAGATTTATCTGAAAAAATAACCATACGCGGTGGAGGATATTACGACTGGCAATATCGTGAATTATCACGATCAAAAGAGGATGTAACTCGCTCTAAAATTGATGGCTACCGTGTAACTGGCTTGGCAGGGGTATTGTATAAAATAACAAGTAATTTATCGGCTGAAGCTGGTATTGAATACAATTACCGATTTTCAACATTGTATCAGAATTTTAATGACCAAACGGACACTGCGGTTAAAACATCTTGGTCATCAAAAGTAAATAATGTAACCTACAAAAAACTGCTCGATGGAAATAACAATATGAAGAACATCGATCAATACGAATACTCTGGATTTTTACAAGCAAATTATAAATACAAAAAGTTTAACTTAGTTGCTGGAAGCCGATACACAAGCAATGAATTGTTTGGTAAAAATGTATCGTCGCGCGGTACATTGGTTTACACTTTAAACGAAAAAAACAGCTTTAAACTTATTTATGGAGAGTCGTATCGCTCACCTGCATTATTTGAGCAATACTTTGTATTTACTACTGTTTTAGGAAACCCAAATTTATTACCAGAAAAGAGCAAATCATTAGAAATAGCCTATTTGACATCTTTTAAAAATCTATTTGTTCAGGTATTGGGGTACAAAGGTATTTATGAAAATAAAATCACCCGACAAAAAGGTAACTACACTTTTGATGATGGATTTCCAGTACAAAATATTAGTATTTACCAAAATGGTGGCACCTTTAGTGCATACGGAGCCGAAGCTGAATTACGATATAGTAATCCTAAAATTATTGATCTATTTGTTAACTATGGTTTTGTAGAAGGCGATCGTGGTGATGAAGATACGTCAGGTCATTATAACTTTAAATATGTGCCCAATCACGATTTAACAGCGGGAATCTCAAAAAACTTTTTGAAACACTTTTCAATTTCTGCATTAATAAATTATTGGTCTGAAGTAAAAGGTCCTTATTCAAACATTGCTAATCAGAAAAACATTGATTTAAGTATAAGCTACAATCATAAGCTCTCTGATATTAAAGTAAGCCATTGCTTATCATTTAAAAACATACTGGACGAAGACTTACAAGTACCTGAATACGTGCGTATTAACAAAGCCTCTAGCTATGATTTAAATGAAATCCCAATGGGTTATCCATTCTTTGTAAACTATACCATAAAATTCCGTTTATAAAATTGAAAAACCGGAATGATTTAATTTTTTAATCATTCCGGTTTTTTATTCTCTTCAAATTTGTACCCAAAAATATTTTCAATAACATAATTTCCGCCGCAAAAAAGATTGATATTTTTCTAATCATCGTCAGGCTGGGATTAATTATAAAAAATGAATTACTTCTTTGTTTCATGAACTACTTCATAGTCATATCTTTCCAATGTTGAAAAGAAGAAATTACTTTCACGCACGGCACTGTCATCTGAATCGGAACCATGCACCGCATTATGCCCCATATCCTCTGCATACATTCGCCTAATAGTTCCATCCGCTGCAACCTTAGGATCGGTAGCTCCCATAAGTTGACGGTAATCATTTACTGCATTATCTTTTTGCAAGAGAATAGCAACAATTGGAGCCTCTGTCATTGAATCAACCAATTCATCAAAAAAACGTTTTCCTTTATGTACGCTATAAAAATCAGCGGCTTCATTGCGTCGCAGATATAAAAATTTCATTGCAATAATTTTAAAACCAGCATCATTAATCATAGTAAGAATAGGACCAATGTGCTCATGATTTACCGCACCCGGTTTAATCATTGTGAATGTAATATTGCCTGCCATTATTTATAAGTTTTTGAGTTAATATGTTGAAGAGTTTAATCTAAAGATAAGGGAAAAGAATTTTATTTGATTTTATTTGAAATAATGAGCAATAAATGCAAAAATAAGACGAGAATAAAAGATGTTTAAAATTACAAGTTTTTAAAATAACGAATTTCATTATCTAAATTTAGAGATGGAATTTTTAATTGTATTGATTGAATTGTTTTTAAAGCTGTATTTTTGAATAACTCAAAGGATTGATGATCTTTATGTTGAGGACGGTGATTCATCATATTTATTAAAGGTTGCAGCGTAGTAAATAGTTCTTTTGTATGACTCTCAAAAAAGGTATCTGCAAAACGCTCCCAAATATATCCAACTGCAGTTTGATTCAAATGTATCATATCTTCAGCATAGAAACGATAATCGCGTAAATCATCCATCACCAATTCATAGGCAGGGAAATACGTAAGCGATTCATTTTCTTTAACTACATCAGCTATTGCAAGTAACAATAGCGATTTGCTTTGCTGGTTCAAAATGGCTCCATCTTTCCAATGACGAATAGGACTTACGGTAAAAAGCACCTGAGCATTTGGCCTTTGTTTTTTAATAAGATCAAGTATTGAATTCAGTTCCGTTTTAGTCATTTCAAAAGACATCAATGAATATTCAAATTCTGTTGATGGCATTTTATGACAATTTGAAACTATTTTCTGACTCGAAATATGCTTGTAAATAAAGGAGGTACCAAATGAAATGATAAACAGATCCGTCGAATTAAAAAACGTAATTGCATTTTGCATTGTGTCATTCAGTTTTTTCAAGCATCGCTTTTGATCGATGTCATCAAAAGCGGTATAATGATCAAAGCTAAACCAATAATCATTATGCTGATGTAAATCAGATGGAGTATAGATCTTAGCCTCAGCAATTCGTTTTAAGGTGTTGTGAATTGAAATGGGATTATATACTACACCAAATGGATTAATGAGATTCTTAAAGTGATATTTATCAAAAAAATTTCCAATGTTATCGGAGAAGCAAGAGCCAATAAAAAAACAATGATTGTTATGCGAAATATAAAATTTGGGAGCCTCAATCTCAAAGCTTGTGCGCAGCGGTTTCATTAGTTTTTTTGTTTAATAACCGTGTTCAATAGCCATTCATTTATATAGGTATAAATTTGGTCTTTTTGAGTCTCATTATGTAACTCATGATACATTCCTTCCCATAATTTCAAATGTGTAAGTGATGCAGTATTGCGTGCAAACTTCTTTGTAGCATGACATGAAGTAATTTTATCAGATGTGCCGTGCATCAAAAGTAAATTAACATTTACTTTATGTTTATTTCTCAACACAAAGTTACCCGAAGCTTGGGATTCAATAAATAATTTAACTGAGATTCTATTATGTACCAAGGGATCTTTTTCATAATTGACTGCTACTTGCGGATCATGCGATAAATAGTCAGTTATAAGGCCATTATGCAATTGCAAACTAGGGAAAAGAAAAGACATAACCGAACACATTAGTTTTTTTATTGGGGGCAAAGTAAGAGCCAACTCAAGCCAAGGGGAGGTTACTATTAAACCATCAATTGAAGGATGTTTACGAATAAAATGCGACAAAGCTAAAGCTCCCCCCATACTATGACCATATACCACTAAAGGAATATCAGGGTGTTTTCTTGCAGTATACTTTATCAGATGATCAACATCGGAAATTAGTGTTTTATGGTTTTTAACACCCCCTCTCCTTCCCTCTGAACGTCCATGCCCCGTTAAATCACAAGCATAAATGGCAAAACCATCCGCAACAAAGCGATTTGCCCAAATATCATATCTTCCACTATGTTCACCCAATCCATGAATAAGACAGATTACCGCTTTAGGAGCCATATCAGGCAGCCAAGAACGCGAAAAAATGTTATTTCTATCTATTGAAATCCAGCTATGTTCGTTATTGATCATCTTAATTTGATAAAATTGAAGGCAATATAAAGAAAATAATGACTCGTTATAATACGAAACAAAATAAATCAATGATTAAGGTTGATGATTTAAATCACCTAGTAGAATAATTAAGTGAACAATTAAAGATAAAAGAGCCTAGAATTCAGATGTAAAGAGAAAACGTATATTGGCAAATTTATCTTGAGCCATGCTAAGAGCGTATGACGACTCGGCCATAAAGACATCGCGACCGCGTTTATCGACACACATAAATTGAGATTTTCGCAATTTAAAATCTTCGAGTTCAGCTTTGTTATCACTCTGAATCCAGCATGCTTTATGCATCACAATAGGTTCATAGCGACAAGTAGCCCCATATTCGTGCTTTAAACGAAATTGAATAACATCAAACTGCAAAGCACCTACTGTACCAATTATTTTACGCCCGTTAAATTTACTCGTAAAAAGCTGAGCAACGCCCTCATCCATCAATTGATCGAGACCTTTAGCTAGCTGTTTCGATTTCATTGGATCGGCATTTTCAGCATATCTGAAATGCTCAGGAGAAAAGCTTGGAACACCTTTATAGCGTAATATCTCACCTTCAGTAAGCGTGTCGCCAATAGTAAAGTTACCAGTATCGTGCAAACCAACAACATCGCCTGGAAAAGCCTCATCAATAATACTTTTCTTATCGGCCATAAAAGCAGTAGGATTGGCGAATCTCAATTGTTTGCCTAAACGCACATGAAAATAATTTTTATTACGCTCAAACGTTCCAGCACATATTTTAAGAAATGCAATTCTATCGCGGTGATTGGGATCCATATTAGCATGAATCTTAAATATAAAACCGCTGAATTTCTTTTCATCAGGAGAAACGGCTCGTATATCAGCATTAACTACTTTTGGTGAAGGTGCAATGTCGAGAAAGCACTCCAAGAGTTCTTTAACGCCAAAATTATTTAAAGCACTACCAAAGAATACTGGGGCTAAATCGCCAGCCAAATAATCATTCACATCAAATGCCGGATATACTTCATCAATAATCTGCACATCCTCGCGCAACTGCATATAATCATCTGGCAGATAGGTCTCTATTTCATCCCCAAAAATATCATTAATTAATAAACTATCTCCAATGGTTTGTTTGCTAACCTCTTTAAAAAAGAACAACTTCTTATCGAGTAAATTATACACGCCCTTAAATGAATTGCCCATACTAATAGGCCAAGACAAAGGCCGAACCATAATTTGCAATTCTTTCTCAATCTCATCAAGCAAATCAAAGGGATACTTACCTGGACGGTCCATTTTATTTATAAAAACCATAACGGGGGTTCTTCGCATACGACACACCTCCATTAGTTTACGCGTTTGTTCCTCAACCCCCTTTGCGGCATCAATCACAATAATAACACTATCAACAGCAGTTAACGTACGATAGGTATCCTCAGCAAAATCTTTATGACCCGGAGTGTCGAGAATATTGACCTTATGAGCGTTATACTCGAAACCCATTACCGAAGTTGATACCGAGATACCGCGTTGCTTCTCTATCTCCATAAAGTCGGAAACAGCTGTTTTCTTAATCTTATTAGATTTTACAGCCCCTGCCACATGAATTGCTCCGCCAAAAAGCAAAAGCTTCTCAGTTAAAGTTGTTTTTCCAGCATCGGGATGGCTGATGATGGCAAAGGTACGACGACGCTTAATCTCTGACAGTAAATCCATTATCTTTAATTATGCATTTATTAATACGGCGCAAAAATAGAAGAAAAATACGGAATGTATAAGAATTATTGAAGAATAAGATATTATAAGGTACAAGTGAAACAATTATATGGGAGTAAAAACAAATAAGAATTATCAATTAATTGATAATTGATAATTGATAATTGAAACAAAAAGTGGGCGACTTATGTAAGCATCATTTAATAAAAAACGCTATATTTACAATATCGAAAATCCTAAAAAATGAAAGCAAACATTAAAAACATTTTAGTACCTGTTGATTTTACACCTGGTTCACTTCATGCGTTAGAATGTACTTATAGTATAGCACGATTCTTAAATGCTAAAATCACACTCCTTTATGTAATTCAACCTGGCGATTTTTTACAGGAAATGCTTAGAAGCAAAGATGAATTGGATAGCATCACCAAAGAAGCCAAACGAAAACTTGAAGAATTAAGCAAAAGCGTTGTAACTACTACCAGCTTGAATATTGACGTACTAGTTAAATTTGGCAAGGTGTATGAAAAAATTATGGAATGTGCTTCAGAAATAAATGCTCGCTTCATTGTATTATCAAAACATATTGTACATTCAAACGAAAAAGGTATTTTAGGAAGCAATCTTTTGCGCATCATTTCACAAGCTAAGACCCCGCTTATTATCACTCCAGGCAATATTGAGAGTAAATTGGAATACAATAAAATACTTTTGCCCCTTGATTTAACAGAGAGTTCAAAAGAAATGGTATTCAATGCCATTGCATTTGGTATTCATTACAATGCCGAAATTCAGCTAGTATCTGTTCTTATGGGCGGCATTAGCATTTGGAGAAGCAGAATTTATGGCAAAATGCGCCGTATAAAAAAGACTATTGAAGAGAATGGAATACGTTGCTCAATAAAAATTTTCAAGAAAACAGATAAACATTTGATACCCTCAGTAATCATAAATTATGCTCAAGAATCTGGTTCACGAATGATTATGCTTATGCCACATCACGAGACCGAATCAAATCAAAATTATATTGGTGCTGTTGCATACAATATAATTAATGAGTCCCCAATTCCAGTAATGAGCATAACCCCTGATGCTGGACCAGATAATAATGATGTGATGAAACCTATTGTTGACCCGTTTGGGATTTGGAAATAATAATAAGCTAAATAGAAAATTATTCCATTTTTATCAGTTAGGTATAATTATTATTGATACGGCATAATTGTACACCTCTTACATTATTATCTGTTTTTTTGAATAAAAATTGCATTAAAATTTTATGATGCAGGACGCTGATATCATCGAAGCGCACGAATTTTAAAACTATACATAAGCAGGGGCCACATTTGGTGTAAATTGAATCCTTCTCAAAAAAGTTAACGGTCAAATAAGAAATAGAGGCCTTAATAATAAGAGGTAAGTCTCATAAAATAGTTTTTAACCCGTTTTTATCATTGAAGTTTTTCATCAGTAAAAAAACTCCCCTGAGCTTACCATGTAATCGGAGTACTCAATTTTAGAACTCAATTTATTGTGAGATTTAATTACATTGTGAAAATTCTTTATTGAATAAAAAATCAATCTGATTAGGCAATTTTTGAGTATCTACTGACTATTTACGGTTTAACCTAAGATACGAAATCCATCTGATTCTAACTTATCAGGTTAGAAGATACTCGAACTTGCCCATAACTATTTATTATAATCATTCGGAACATAATACGAATTTCCGGTTGCTGGCCTTTTCATTACACGCACTGTTGGCCCAATTATATTTGAATTGTTGCAACCATTAGAATCGGTTATTGTAGTAATGGTATAACTTGTTGCTGTGTATTTTCCAGCTGTCCATATTGGCGCCACGCTTGGACTATAATCATAAGGATCAGAATTAATATTATTTAATGTGGCTGAATTTGTTCCATCAGACCAGGTAAAGCTATATGGCGCAGTACCTGAAGTGAAATCAACACGCAAACTTGTATTTCCGCCAGAACAAATGGTATCAGCCGTTGCCAATACCGTAAATGTGGCGTTGGCACCTTGATTAACGGTAACATTTAACGAATCAATCCCAACACAATTATTATCATCGGTAACAGAATATATTAATTTAAATGTTCCCATATTTTTACTTTTAAAAGAAGGAGATTGAATTGTTTTATTATTCAATGAATCCTTTCCATTTCCTGTCCATAGATGTGTAGCGTATGAACCAGAACCTCCGGCCGCATTACCATTCAAAATTAATGTGCCACCAGTACAAACTACCGCCGGATCGGGGCTAATGTTTGGGGTAGGAATGCTATTTACTGTTACACTTACATTATCCGTAGCGTAACATCCATTGGCATCGGTTGCTCTGTATGTTAATGCATAGGCGCCTACTACATTGTGATTGAAGTTCGGATTCACAATTGCTGTACTGCTTAAATGTGCTGTGCCTGCTCCTGTCCATAAATGGGTATATGGCAATGTGCCACCTGACGGATTTCCATTCAACGCATAGTTTACTCCCGAACATACATTGGCCGGATTAGGAGTAATACCCGAACTTACACCTACATTAACCGTTACCGTTAAATTGTCTGTCGCTGTACATGAATTGGCATCGTTTACTGTATAATCTAATGCATAACTTCCTGCGGGTGCACCAATGAAATTCGGATTTACAATGGAGGTATTGCTAATATATGCGGCTCCAGCACCACTCCATACATGTGTATATGGACCCGTTCCTACTGCTGCATTGCCATTCATTGCTAACGTTCCTCCTGCACATATAACCGCCGGATCAGGCGTTATTCCAGCTGTTGGCAAACTATTGATAATTACTACTGCACTAGCTGTTTGGGTACACGAATTGGCATCGGTAACTGTAAGGTTGTATGTACCAGCCATGGCAAGCGTTGCATTGGCATTTACAGTTGGACTTTGTATTCCATTACTATATGCACTAGGGCCACTCCAAACATAGCTTAACAATCCATTTGCACCACCTGTTAAAATTAAACTCGTACCAACACATCGTGGACTGTTGCTTGTTGCTGTGGCTGTAGGCAAAGCATTTACAGTCGTTACAATTGCTAAACTACTATCGATACAACCACAAATATTTGTGACAATTAATTTCATATTTGTACCATTGGTAAATGATGTTGAGGAATATGTAGTGCCTACACCATTTTGAACACTGATCCCATTTCTCTTAAAATTATAATTAGAACCACCACCAGCAATAAAGGTTACAGAAGTACCAACGCATATCGAATTATCAACATCACTACTGGTAAAAGTTACAATTGGTAATGCATTAACGGTAGTTAAAATTGCTGAACTACTATCGACACAAGCATTCATAGTAGAAACTATAACTTTAATGCTCGCACCATTAGTTAAGGCCGATGTCATATAAGTAGTACCAAACCCATTTTGAATACTCGTACCATCGACTTTAAAGTTATAATTTGTTCCACCGCCAGCAGTAAACGTAACGGAATTACCTGCACAAATAATATTATCAATATCACTACTGTTAAAGAGTACAGAGGGCAATGCATTTACAGCAGTTACTATTGCCGAACTACTATCGGTATAACTTGAAGCATTGGTAACAATTACCTTCACACTAGCTCCATTTGTTAAAGACGTTGTTGTATATACATTGGCAGCGCCACTTTGCACAATTGCACCATTGCGTTTGAATACATAGTTTGTACCACCACCCGCAGTAAAAGTAACACTTTCACCAGAACATATAGTATTATCTAAATCGCTACTGGCAAAGCTTACAAACGAAAAAGCTCCAATTCCAAATTGAGTTCCAGATGTAGATACTCCTCCCGTTAAATTATTTCTATAACATGTAGATGCTACTGCATCAGTATGTGTTCCGTCCAAAACCCAACTTCCACCATTGGTACGTTTAAGTATTCTAGATTCATTGTTTAAAAAATAACTTATAAATCCATTGGCATTTAGCATCAGATCATAATCTGCTAATACCAGTCCGTTTGAAGCAACAAAATTCCAATATCCTTCCGTAAAAGCTTTAGTGATGGTTACCGCTTCACTTAATGGCAAACCAACAATACCTGGATTTCCTGTATAATAATTTACAATTACACTACCGGGAGTTGTAATATTATTCACCGTGATATTGACAGTCTCCATATTTAATAGGGTTCCCACAGGAAAAATATACGTGCCGTTAGCTACAATCCAACGTTCCATTTTACCAATTACACGACCTGATGTAAACGTTAATGAACCAGGATTCCCAATACCAGTACCCACTATAATCTTGTTCACACCTGTTGTAATTATAGCTGATTGTAATGAAAGATTATTAGATATAGTTATATTACTATTTGTAGTAAGCTGTGTATTGTTCGTTGTTATTAGGTTATAGAATACTTCCGCTGCTACATTGCTAACCAATTGATTGCTTCCATTAAAAGAAACAGTACTTGTTCCTGAAACAAAATTACTACTGTTGCTCCAGTTTCCTGCTACCTCCAATCTGTTATTTGCAGCATCCAGAATACCTGTTGTGATTGTAATATTATTGCGTACAGTAATATCGCTCATCAATAAACAACGAGATAAGGCAGTGGTTTTTATCTCAAGATCATATACGCTACCAAAATCTATTTTCAATTGTTGAGTATCTGCTATAGTAGTCATTATAAGCTTTGAATTGCCTGCATTATATGTACCATAACTTAAAAGATTTCCTCCAATGCTAAGGGTTGGGCTTCCTGAAAATGTTATTGTACCATCGTTCATAATATTGAATTCCGTAGTAAGATCTTTATTCACATTAAGTAAAGCCCCAGCCTCAATTACAATTGACTTTGACACTGCTGAACCTGCCGAAATAATTGGATTATTTGCAACATTTGGAATATTTACAAATGAGTTAATATCCGGTACAAGCAATTTTGACCAGTTTGCAGGATTGTGCCAATTATGATCTACACTGCCTGTCCAGTAATATACCTGCGATAGGATGCCCGTTGCAAAACCATCATTGATTCCACCAAAAAACACATTCCAATTTTGAGCTAGAGGACATACAGTTTGCATAACTGCTTTCCGTGAAGCACCATTTCCAACTCCACCAAAATAAATACTTAAATTATCGGCTGGTGGGCAAACCGATTGCATATTTCTTTTATTTGCCGCACCATTTGCAGCTCCACCATAATATATATTTGTATTTTCGGGCAAAGCGCATACTGTTTGCATCACAATAGCTTTTGCTGCACCATTTGCATTTCCGCCTTTGTAAACATTCGTATTTTCAGGTGCAGTACAAACACTTTGATTTAAAAGTGCTGATGATGCTCCATTTGTACTGCCTCCTATATAAATATTTACAGCATATAATGTGACAGGGCAATAAATTATAGACGTCGTTGATGCACCGTTTCCCCTACCACCCATATAAAGACCTCTTTCATCCACAGGCGTACAACTCACAAAATATTGAAATGCATAACCGTTATCAATTCCGCCCAAAAATATAGCTCCATTTTCTGGCACAGAACAAGCAGATTGAATAAATGTACTTGTTGTAAAACCATCTGAATTTCCACCAGCAAAAACATTGTTATTAAGAGCCGAGGAACAAACTGTTTGACTCAACGTAACAAAAGAATAACCATCAGAATTTCCACCAGCAAAAACATTAAGATTTGCAGGCACTACACATACTGATTGAACTAGAGAATTTACAGCATAGCCCTCAGCATCTCCTCCCATATAAATACTGTAATTATCCGAAACGGGACAGATACTCTGTAAAAGAGATTTTAGTATATATCCATCGGAGTTGCCTCCAGAAAAAATATTATAATTTTCAGGAAGAGGACAAACTAATTGTATTAATAATTTTCTCTCAAAGCCATCGGCAATACCTCCTGCGAAGATATTACTGTTTTCAGGAGGAGAACAAATTGTTTGTACCAATGATGATGAATCATACCCATCATTATTTCCTCCCTCGAATATATTATAATTTTCGGAAACGAGACAAATGGTTTGATCGAAAGGCAGAGTAGCATATCCGTCAGCATAACCTCCGAAAAAAATATTTATATTTTCAGACATTGTGCACACTACTTGTGTTAGTATATTTTCGGAATATCCATCAGCAATTCCGCCATTAAAAATATTTACATAACCAATAATTGGACAATTATCAATGTATACAGAAGAAGCACCATTAGCCATTCCTCCTAAATATAGTGCAAAAGAATCTGCTGGAATACATGAAATAAAAGATGTTGTAAAACACCCTCCTTTGCCTCCAAAAAACACATTTAAATTTTCAGGATTTGTACAAGCAGTCTGCAATAAAGATATATACGATGCCCCATTTCCACTTCCTCCAAAACAAATATTGATATTATCTGGCAACAAACAAGCCGTTTGATAGAAGCTAGCAACAGAATCTCCATTAGCATTTCCTCCAAAATAAATGTTCGTATTTTCTGAGGGCATGCATACTGTTTGAGTTAGTATTTTACTATCTCCACCATTTGCATCACCACCCTTAAACTGAGCATGAATATTGAAAGAAATACATAAAGAACAAATTAAAAGCAATATGAATTTATGCCTTATAAGCATTTAGTCTATTTCTGAATTGGTTTACAAACTAGCTCACTCCTCAAGCTTTTTTTTCTATTACAAAACATCATAATAAGAAAAATTATCGCACGCCTCTACCGCCAACTCTGCTATCCCTATTTCTATTTGTAACATTACCAATCCAATTTCTATTACTGGTAATACAATATTGCCAGCCATTATCAAACCAGCTACCACCTCTCATAACTCCACCTAGGTTCCCACCACCATCGGGTGGCCAGTTAGCGGTATTTGCTAAACCACCAAGAGTAAGATCTCCATCTCCAGTGGCATTGGTAAATGAGCTATAGTTATAAGCATTGCCACCTAAACATTGTTCATAAACATTACCAGCCATTTCCATAACGCCATAAAATGCTGCACCAGCCTGTTCTCTATTGGTTAAGGATGTTGCTGCAAATCCACAACGTAAAGGCCCTCTATTTACAAATGTTCCAATAGCAAATGCACACAAGCCACTACCTAGTATTGTTGATGTTTCGTTCACTGCACCGGGATTTGCCACTGCACCAGAGTTTGCTGCTGTTATGTTTATTGTACCCCATACATATTCATTTAATACAGGTGCGGCAGTGCCTCTACAGATTTTTTCAAATTCAAACTCCGTCATTGGTCTTAAAGCAGACCAATCGAGATAAGCGATAAGATCCTCCCAACTTAGCCAGTTACAGGCAATATCTTTACCGTCATCTGCTTCATCAAACGTACCATTCAAATTCAAATCATTTGCTATTACTGCAGGAATATTATTTACTACACCAGGGGTTTTAATTTTTATTCCATTTCTGCAATGCTGTGGATTCGGCGTTCCTGCTAATATGAAGCTTCCCACAACAGAATTTGGTGCTACATTAAAGCGTGCTAACTGCTGATCGTATGTAAGTGTATTCAAAAAAGAAACAAATTCTTCCTGACTTATCTCATATTTCATTGAATAAAATCCATTATAACCCAAAGGAAATGTGGCAGGCAATGCGGCAGTTGAACCCCATGTAAGAGTTGATAAATACTGTGCAGCAGTTAAACCGGCTGCTTGAACTGCGGCAGTAATTTGTTTTGGTGCAAATGCTCCATCTCCTGTAAAACCATAAAGGGCACTTCCTCCTCTATTCCCATCACCCACATAAAAATCTCCCTGAGGAACCCATACCATTTCAATTCCATTCAACTGATAATTATAAGCTGCATCTGTAACTGTCATTTTAAGAGTAACTGTAGCCGATGAAATATTTCCACTGCCATTTGCCAATCGGCGAATAAAAACGCCCTTACCATCTGGTGTTGCTGTAACTTGCAAAACGCCACCAGTAACCGTATGATCGGCTGATGTTGTGCTTAATCCAACATGCTGCCATGGCAAATAATTTGTTGCACAATCCTGATATTTTATAAAAACCCATACAGCATCCCAATTAGTTGGTCCGCTTGATATCTTCCAACTATTATCCCATTGTACGGTAAATTGAATGTGTGTAGCATCAGAGATAACCGGTGCCCCCAATTGCAAATTATTAGCATATACCGATGCTGTTAAAATGGCAACACTCAAAAATATAATTAGTTTTTTCATGATTTTTTCTTTTAATATTACTGATTAGAGGTAACTTTTAAGGTATTCTAACTCCACGACCACCAACTCTATAATCCTTCGCCTGATTGAAGTTAGAAGTCATCCAATCGCGATTGCTCGTGTACAAAAGAAGAGTACTATTTGTAAACCAATCGCCCCCACGAGCAATACCACCGCCAGCACTACCACCACCTAATGGAGGCCAATTTGCAGTATTTGCTCCTCCAATGATTGATAAATCACCATCACCATTGGCCGTTGTGAATGTGCTATAATTATAACCATTAAAGCCACCAATGCATTGCTCTTCAACATTGCCAGCCATTTCCATTACGCCATAAAAAGATGATCCGGAAGAAGAACGTGTAGATGTAGCTGCTGCAGCAAAACCGCAACGCAACGGACCTCTATTTGCCGTAACATTTACACCATAGGCACATAAGCCTGAGCCTGTATTTATTGAACTTTCACTTGCCGTACCAACATTTGAAATAGCTCCTGAATTTGCAGCCAAAACTGTTGTATTTGCCCATGGATATTCATTCACAACAGCAGTTGCTGTTCCTCGGCAAATTTTTTCGAATTCAAATTCGGTCATTGGACGCAGCGCCGACCAATCGAGAAAAGCCATTAAATCAGCCCAACTTAGCCAATTGCAAGCAATATTTTGTCCATCATCACTCTCACCATACGTTCCATTTAAGTTTAAATCGCATCCTACAACCGCAGGAATATTACTGACTTGACCAGGAGTTTTTATTCGCAAACCATTACGACAATTTAGCGGATTCGGAAAACCTGCTAAAACAAAAGTACCAATAGCAGAATTGGGACTATTTGCAAAACGTGTAGCCTGTTGATCGTAGGTAATCGAATTTAAAAATGTTGCATAAGCCTCCTGACTAATTTCATACTTCATCGTATAAAAAGCATTATAGCCCATAGGGTAGGTTGCCGTTAATGGAGTTGACGAGCCCCAAGCAGCATTTGATAAATATTGTGCTGATGTTAATCCAGCAGCTTGTACAGTGGCATCAATTAATTTTGGTGCCAATGCACCATTCCCGGTAAAACCCCAACCACTTCCGCCACCTCTATTTCCATCGCCAATATAAAAATCAGCTTGTGGTATATATACCATTTCAAGTCCATT
Source organism: Bacteroidales bacterium (assembly GCA_038248505.1). Lineage (GTDB taxonomy): Bacteria > Bacteroidota > Bacteroidia > Bacteroidales > JBBRXJ01 > JBBRXJ01. The sequence goes on along the minus strand of JBBRXJ010000050.1, from coordinate 853 downwards.
GAGCTGATAATTGTAACTATTGTCAGTTATCGTCATCATTAATGTAACGGTTGCCGATGAAACATTTCCACTACCTGAAGCTATTCGGCGTATAAAAACTCCTTTACCGTCAGCAGTAGCATCTATCTGTAATACTCCTCCGGTTACAGTATGATCGCCAGAAGTAGTGCTCAGTCCAACATGTTGCCATGGAAGATAGTTTGTAGCACAATCTTGATATTTTATAAAAATCCATACTGCATCATAATTGGCGGGACCTCCTGTAACCTTCCAACTATTATCCCACTGAATGGTAAATTGCAAATGCGTATTGTCTGGTTTACTAATTACACCAATCTGCAAATTATTAGCATACAATACACTTACTAATAATAAACTGGCAATTAAAAGAATTGTTCTTTTTTTCATATGATTTAATTTAAATTTTAATGCATTATTATTTTTATTATTTCTCTATATCGAATAGTTGAAGATACTTTAGTTGTATTGTATATAAAAATTGTATTTACTTCTCAACATCATTGTTTTTAAAACCTTATAAATATACGATTCAAAAAAAAATAGAACGCAATTTCAAATAATTATTTTAGAATATAGATGTAAAAAACCGCAAAACAAGTATATTCCAGCATAACACTGGCTGATATCTGCCAAACAACAACAAGGTGATTACCCTATTAAGGAGAATTGTATTTAGAAATTGATTAGTCACTAATATGAGACCGTTGCAAAAAGCCCCCTAACGTTCCAGTTTTATTTTTAGGAGTTTTATTTTGATTATTTTTGATATTTCAGTAAAAAAACAACCACATATCTTTAGTTTTTTAACCTTTACAAGGTTATTTTTGCCTTT
>JBBRXJ010000049.1:0-26790 GCA_038248505.1 Bacteroidales bacterium | reverse complement strand
TGTTGTGAATCGCATCGTTTTATAAGTCACTAATAATGAGTGTTATAATAAAAGGGGGGGGTAAAAGTTTGTTTTTGATTAAACAAAAATCTACATTTGTATAAACAACGGCATCAAGAAAGTAGTTTTTCGAGATGCCTTTATGTAAATTTACATACGTTAAAAGTTCGGAGTCAGCACTATAATCACTGACAAAATTGAGATGAAGAAAAATATACTCGTAATAATCTGTCTGTTTTCAGTAACATTCATGAATGCTCAAACATGGCAAACAGTATTCTTTGATAATTTTAACCGTGCGGATGGTGTTTTAGGAAGTAATTATAATACCACTTTATCACCTCAAATAACACAGCTTAGTATATTAGGCAATGAAGTAAAGATAGCGTCAGGTCCAGTAGCCCCAGCGTATTGGATTGTCTCATATCTTACTGGCATTAACTACGACAGCATTCGAATAAGTTGTAAATATAAAACTTCAAATTCAGGATGTGGATTTTCAATTAATGCAAGAGATAATGGAGTAAATACTTTTAGTGCCGGAATCATGGCTAATACAGATACTATTGCTATTTATAAACGTGATTACATTGGAAATTCAATAACCCTCGCTAAAGGAAAGGCGTTTTTAGCGATTAATAAAACCTATTTTTTAGAATTTACTTTAAAAAGCGCCGATTTGGCTCTGCGATTTGTTGAAGTTGGCATGACCGATACGATTACATTACTTGCAACAGACAATTCGCTGACAGGAAATAATATAAATTTGAGCAGTTATTTTTTCACTTCGAACGTATCTATTTATTTTGATGATTTTAAAATTGAGGCATATAGTAATGCAACAGGAATTGACAATGTTGAGAAAAAAAGCTGCTCTTTATTTCCAACCCCAGCTTCTGATTTTGTGACCTTAAGTATAGACAAAAATAACATTGAACCATTGTCCTTAAATATATACAATATTATGGGGTCATTAGTCAAGTCAAAGGTGTTCATTCAAAATCAACAACAAATTGATGTTAGTGATTTAAGCAACGGAATTTATATGGCTGAAATCAAATATCAAAAACGAATTGAAACACAAAAACTAATAATACAAAGGTAAGATTGGCAGCATTAATAGGCGGTATATTTTATTGACGAGATAGTCGGTGCTTCAGAGTTTCTGCATATAATTAACTTTCGTGTTTTTTGACAGGAAAGTGCTTTGAAATTGGCAACAAAACATACCTGCAAAACGCGAGGGGGGAGCAGTTTGGTAGCTTAAGGAAATATGGGTTTCCCAAAAAAGGATTCGTAATTAACTAGCTTTACTCCTTTGTAATAGAAATATAAAATATCAGTAAAGCTATAATTTTTCTTAGCCATTTCCATAGCTCCTTCTTGGCATAAACCAACCCCGTGACCGTAACCTCGGCCTTTAAATACAAGCATATCTTGCTCTGCAACTAATGAAAAGAAGCTTGATTTTAAATTCCAATCAGTACGTATTTTCTTTAGCGGTATAGAAATATTTTTTGCGGTATATTCTTTTTTTCGAGTTGATTGCCAGAAGTTGAAATCATTGTTACTATTTGATGTTACATCACAGTTTTGTTTTGTTAAATAACTTCTCCATTCTTCTACTTTTATTTTTTTAGTCCAACTTGCATTTCTGCATTGCGTGCAATGTGGATCACTCACTGAGCGCAGATATGAATTTGCGGAGAACCATACATTCTCCGAGTTCTCGGTCTCACCACCGCAGTTTGAATGAAATGCTGCAGTTATGAGGTTGCTATCTTTAGCCACCAAAACTTCGTTATAAGTTGATTGAACAGCCAAATGAATATCATTGTCTTCTGTACGTGATTTGTAGGCTTGACAGTGTACGCCATCACAGAGCCAATAGCCCTCTCCACTGTGGTTTGAAAGATTCCGAATGGCAAATGTACGACTAATTATTGCGGCGGCTTTATAAAATTCTTTATGTCGGTTTAATCCACATTCAGTTTGAACAACTCCTGCAAGGTAGTCGTCCATTTCAATAATATTTATAAATAATAGTTTGTTTACATCAATTTTTATATAAAGCTGGTCGTCATATAATCGCGAATCATACTGCGGATTTACAGGAAGTAGCTTGAAATAATTTGAGGCTGTTAGTCCTTTTAATGACACATTATTGAATCTTCCTAATTCTCCATTTCGGTCATTAATTTTTATTTTATTATTATCAATAGTAAGATATATAAGATCGCCAGACTTAAATTCTTTTATTGAAACACTATCGCCCTCAAGTTGGTATTTGCCCTCAAATACTGTAAATACAGCCGATGAGATGCTAAAGTCATTAAAAATGCTGATGCGTAGTTTTTGTCCAAAGAGTAGTGTAGGAGCAAAGCTTAATAGAATAATTATTTTGTTAATTTTTAGCATTGCTAGTATTTAGTATTTTAATCATTATTTTAGCAGCATGTTCTGATGCTCCTGCATTGCCCATGAGAAGATGCATTTGATGGTAGTCATTTAAAATGCGTTCACGATGTTTGGTGTCGTGTAATAGTTTATTAAGTTCCTCTTTTAGTCTTTCCTTAAGATTGTATTGTAGTATTTCTTTCACCGCTTCTTTCCCTAGTATAAGGTTTACCAATGTTACTTGTGGGAGTCTTACCATTTTTCGACCTATAAAAAAGCTTAGTTGATTCCCTTTATAAATTGCTACTTGCGGCACATTCATTAAGGCAGTTTCGAGTACGGCGGTACCACTGGTTACAATGGCAGTGTGCGCTGCGCTTAGTAGGGCGTAGGTGTTATCGTTAATAATTTTTATTTTTCTGTTGTTAATGAACTTTTTATATAAATTAATATCAATTGATGACATGCCAGCAATTACAAACTGAAAATCAGGATAAATATCGCACATTTCAAGCATAGGGGGTAGGCAGTGCTCAATTTCTTGTTTGCGGCTTCCTGGTAAAAGTGCAATAATTGGACGACGATCAAGTCCCAATAGAGTTTGAGGATAGAAGTCTTTTAAACCTTCTTTTGCTTCTTTTACAGCATCAAGAAGGGGGTTACCAATGTAATGAACATCGTAATCGTATTTTTTATAGAACTCAACTTCAAAGGGGAATATAACAAACATTTCGTCAACAAACATTTTTATTTTGTAAACGCGTTTTGTTTTCCATGCCCATACCTTAGGCGAAATATAGTAAAATACCTTGAACGTTTTTTTATGTGCAAATTCAGCAATACGAAGGTTAAAGCCTGGGTAGTCAATGAGAATTAGCACATCTGGCTTCCAATCTAAAATATCCTTTTGGCAGAAGTCTAAGTTTTTTTTAATGGTTTTAATGTTCATCAAAACTTCAACCAAGCCCATGAATGCTAAGTTACGATAATGTTTAACGGGTGTTCCTGCTTGAGTTGCCATTAAATCGCCACCCCAAAATCGAATACTCGCTTGGGCATCTTTTAACTTTATTTCCTTTATAAGATTTGCGCCATGTAAGTCACCTGATGCTTCTCCTGCAATGATGTAGTATTTCATTTGGTCTTACATTTTTGAGTCATAAAAGGTATTAAATAATAAACTTAGTGATAAGCATGATGACTCCTGAAAATAGCGTAGCCATTAAAACACCTCGTGCTGAGAGTAATCTATTTGTCCAAATAAAAACAAAAAACAAGAGTAAATTAGGAATGATACAAACACTAATGAGTTGGCTAATAAGTCTAATAACTACTACACGAGTGAAAAATTCTCGTATGGTCATATTATCAATAAATAAGAAGAAAAAACCGCAAACCGAGATTATTGGAACGATAAGGCCGAAGATAAAACCAAGCCAAAGGTTATCTAATTTTGTTTTCATGGTTTTGGTGTTTTTTTTAGTTTGTAGAATAGTTTCGGAAACCATAATCTATGCGAAAATACAATAAAATATGCTAGAGTGTTATAAAATTAAAATTTCCAATCTTTCATTTTCTGAATACTTTCATAACATGTTAGGTCGGTTTGCATTGGTACTATTGTAGCGTAGCCGTTACGTAGTGCCCATTCGTCTGTATCTTTGGCTTCTTTTTCATAATTCATGAAACTGCCAGTGAGCCAATAGTAATCACGATAGTTCGGATCGGTTCGTTTGTCAAAAGTTTCAATCCACATGCCGTGTGCTTGGCGGCATACCTTTATCCCTTTTATCTCATTTAAAGGTTTACGTGGTATATTTATATTAATACATTTTCCCGGAAATAGATCTTTTTTAAGAAAAACGGCGGTTATTTTTCTTGCAATTTCAATGGATGCAGTAAAATCGGCATCGGGTTTCAAATTATTTAATGAAAAACCCATTGCTGGAATATCATTCAAAGCCCCTTCCATAGCGGCTGCAATAGTGCCAGAGTAAAATACACTTACGCTCGAATTTATACCATGATTTATTCCTGACGCCAATAAATCTGGCTTTCTGTTAAGTAGCTTATCAATTGCTATTTTCACACAATCAACAGGTGTTCCAGAGCATTTGTACATTTTTACGCCATCATTTCTTTTTACCTCAATTAAGCGTAATGGCACTTTAATAGTTATTGCGTGCGACATGCCCGATTGCGCTTCAATTGGAGCTACTACTACCACTTTGCCGAAATCTTTCATCACAGTTATTAGTGCCTCTATGCCAGGAGCGTCATAGCCATCGTCGTTTGTCACTAATATCAACCGATCACTTTTCTTTGTCTTCATTAAAATGGATTTATTTTTATTTAATTATAAGATTGAATTATTAATTACAAATATAGAGCTAAGCTTACACTTATCGGAAGGAGTCATGGCAACGTTTTTAACATATTACTCACAATTACTATTTTTTATATTTAAATTTTATGTGATTTTATGCGGTTTAGTATTAAATTGCAGAATGACAGCTTTGTAGAGGATTTGTTTTTGTTTAAAGATGACTTTTTAATACAATCTGAGACCATTTGTATGCCGTTTTTTTAATTATTTTTGCAGCTTAAATTATTGATAAATATAATAAACAATGAAGATATCCTATAATTGGTTAAAAGAGTATATTGGTATAGAAATGCAGCCCCAAGATTTGTCGAAGGTGCTTACATCTATTGGTTTAGAGGTAGAAAGTGCTGAAGATTTTGAAAGTGTACGTGGTGGTTTACGTGGCGTGGTTATAGGAGAAGTGATTACTTGTGAAAGACATCCAAATGCTGATAAATTGAGCGTTACAACGGTAAATGTAGGTGGCCCTCAGCTTTTACATGTTGTTTGCGGAGCGTCAAATGTACGAGCTGGTTTAAAAGTGCCCATTGCTACTATTGGTACAACTATTTATTCAGGTGCTGAACCATTCATTATTAAGCAGGCAAAAATTCGTGGTGAACTTTCAGAAGGTATGCTTTGTGGACAGGATGAACTTGGCTTGGGAACCGACCATAGTGGTATTATGGAGCTTGAGGCTTCTTGTATTCCAGGTACTTTAGCGAGCGATTATTTTGGTATCACTTCTGATACTGTATTTGAAATTGGCTTAACTCCTAATCGTATTGATAGTGCATCACATTATGGTGTTGCGCGTGATTTATCGGCCTATTTTCGTGATCAAAAAAATATTGTTCTTCATAAACCTGAAATAAACAAGTTCTCAATTGATAGTAAAATAGCATCGTTTAAGGTTTTTGTTGAGAACACAGAGGCTTGCCCTCGTTATAGTGGAATATCGATTTCAGGTATAAAAGTTAAGGAATCGCCCGATTGGCTTAAAAAACGCTTACTGGCAATTGGAATGAATCCTATAAATAACGTGGTAGATGTTACAAATTTTATTTTGCATGAAATAGGACAACCCTTGCATGCTTTTGATGCTTCAAAAATAAAAGATCATACCATAATAGTTAAAAATGCTGAAGAAGGTCTTGTATTTAAAACTCTTGATGGTATTGAGCATAATTTAAAAGCGAGTGATCTGATTATTGCTGATAGCTCTCAACCTTTGGCTTTAGCAGGTATTCTAGGTGGATTAAATTCGGGTATCAGTGATTCAACAACAGAACTTTTTTTAGAGAGTGCGTATTTTAATCCGGTGAATGTTCGTCGTACTGCGAAAAGACTTGGCTTAAGTACCGATTCTTCCTTCCGATTTGAACGAGGTACCGATCCAGCTATGCCTTTGTTTGCGTTAAAGCGTGCGGCTGCATTAATACGTGAAGTGGCTGGCGGAAAAATTGTTTCTGACGTAATTGATGTTTATCCAGTTGAAATAAAAGAGGCTGTTTTTACTGTATCATTGAGTTATATTAAAATGCTAATAGGAAAAGAAATACCATCAGACACAATAAAACAAATCTTACAAGCTCTTGAAATAGTAATTCTTAAAGAGCAAGAAGATGTTCTAGAAATATCTGTTCCTGCATACCGTGTTGATGTTAAGAGACCAGCCGATATAGTTGAGGAGATTCTTCGAATATATGGATATAATAATGTAGAAATTTCTTCAAAAATAAATGCGAGCATTACCTATTCTGAAAAACCGGATCATGTTAAATTACGAAATAAAATTTCTGATATTTTATCATCAAACGGATTTAATGAGATAATGTGCAATTCACTCACGCGTTATGAACATTACGACCTTCTTGATGAAGAAGCGAAAGATCGTGTAGTTAAAATTCTGAATCCATTGAGTAATGATTTGAATGCGATTCGAAATGAAATGGTATTTGGCTTTCTTGAAACAGTGATTCATAATATTAATAGACAGAATTCTGATTTGCGAATTTATGAGTTTGGTAATGTTTACAAATTGCATGAAGGCAAAGACAATAAATCATTATCAAAATATGTTGAGGTTCCTGTTATAGGCATGTTGGTTACTGGAAATAAAACCGATGCCAATTGGATAGCAAAAGATGAAACAGCTGACTTTTTTCATCTTAAAGGGTTTCTTGAGAATATATTTGGAAAGCTGGGTATATCTGTATTATCATACTGCATTGAAGAACATTCAAATGCAATTTTTGCTCAATCATTAAAGTATACGATAGGCAAAAATATACTGGCTGAAGTAGGTGTACTTCAATCAAAATTAGTACAAGCATTCGATATTAAGCAATCGGTTTATTATGCCGAAATACATTGGGCAATTTTACTTGAACTAGTATCAAAGGTTAATATTCAGTATAAAGAGTTGCCACGCTTTCCTGAAGTGCACCGCGATTTAGCTCTCCTGCTCGACAGTAGAGTGTCTTTTGGTAAAATTAAGGACTTAGCATTTAAAAGTGAAAAGAGCCTATTGCGTAGTGTGAATTTGTTTGATGTATTTGAGAATGAAGAAAAGCTGGGTAAGGGAAAGAAGTCCTATGCTGTAAACTTCGTATTACAGGACGCAGAGAAAACGCTCACCGATGAAAAGGTAGATAAGATAATGAATAATTTAATTAAAGTATATGAGAAGGAATTGAATGCTCAGATACGATAAATAGTTGTTTTTTTAATGTCATTTTTTCTAAAAATTATACAATAGTCTTTGTTTGGATTTAAAAAAAAATACGATAAGCGAATAACGCTTGCATGGGGCGATATCACAGAGCTTGAAGTAGAGGCAATTGTAAATGCTGCTGATAATTGTTTGCTTGGAGGTGGTGGTGTAGATGGTGCAATACATAGAGCTGCTGGTGATCAATTATTAGAGTTTTGTAAATCGCTTAATGGTTGTGAAACAGGTCAAGCAAAAATAACGCCCGGTTTTGATTTACCAGCTCAGTTTATTATTCATGCGGTAGGGCCTTTTTATGAAGGAGGAATTAAAAATGAATTAGTTCTTTTAGCATCATGTTATTCAAATTCATTAAAGCTTGCTGTTATGAATAATATTAGAGTAATTGCTTTTCCAAATATTAGTACTGGGGTCTTTCGTTTTCCTAAGCCACTTGCGGCTGATTTAGCTTTAGAGGCAACGCATCAGTTTCTTAAAAAAAATAAGACCATTGAACGTGTTGTTTTTATTATTTATGATTCTGAGAATTATGAAATTTATCGCAAAAAGTTAGGCTATGTTTAATGGTAAAATAAATATTTTTTTGAATTATTTATCTTTAGTAAAGTTTAGCCATACCATTTTTGCTCTCCCTTTTGCATTAATTGGTTTCTTTTTGGGTGTTCAAAAAAGTGCAGGTTCTTTAAATTTTTACTTGTTTATAAAGGTCTTGCTATGCATGGTTTTTGCTCGTAATGCAGCCATGGCATTTAATCGCTATATTGATCGTGAAATTGATTTAAAAAATCCGCGTACCGCACTTCGCGAAATACCCAAAGGAATTATTAATCCACGTTCAGCATTTCACTTTGTAGCAGCTAATATTAGCTTGTTTATATTAACTACGTGGTTTATTAACCGCTTGGCATTTGTACTTTCGCCTATCGCTTTAACGGTTATACTTGGATATAGTTTTACCAAAAAATTTACCAGTTTATGCCATTTTGTTTTAGGCATCGGTTTAGCATTGGCACCTATTGGAGCATATATTGCAGTTACAGCAAGATTCGATTTATTACCTCTAATGCTTTCATTTTTAGTTTTGACATGGGTAGCTGCCTTCGATATCATTTATGCTTTACAAGACGAGGAATTCGATAAAGAACATAAGCTTCATTCTCTGCCAGTATTAATTGGTAGAACGAACGCATTGATTTTGTCACGTATACTTCACTCAGCCTCAGCGTTCATTGTGCTAATCATTGGCTTTTATTTATCGTATAGCTTTTTATATTGGATTGGAGCTATTATCTTCATTTGTTTGTTGTTTTATCAACATTTTCTAATTGGTTCTGGGGATCTTAAACGTATAAATCTCGCTTTCTTTACTGTAAATGGCATAGCTAGTGTTGTTTATGGTATTTTTTACATGATGGAGCTTTTTCCCTTTAAATAGCGTAAAAGTCATTGTATTTTTGTAATTTACATTGTTATTGACCTTTTGACTTATGCCTAAAACCTATATTTTATTTCTGTCTTTTTTACTTTCATTTTCCAGTTTTGTTCATTCGCAACGGGAATTTCGTAATCTAGAAGCGATCGATCTTTACTCGGGTCTGTCGCATAATAATATTTATTGTATTGAGCAGGACGACTATGGTTTCATGTGGTTTGGAACAGGCGATGGTTTGAATAAATATGATGGCTATAACTTTACAGTCTATCGTAGTAATGTAAAAGATCCCACAAGTCTGTCAAATAGCATTATACGATGTTTATATAAAGACTCAATTGGAAACCTTTGGATTGGGACTGATGTAGGCGTTAATAGGTTGAATTTCCATTCTGGTGAAATAACAAGATTTGGAATTAGAAATGGTTTGAGTAATAATTCGGTGCGTGCTATAACCGCTGCTAAAGGCTATATTTGGGTAGCTACCATAGATGATGTATTAAATAGATTGGATTTAAAAACAAACAAATTTAAGCCATATATAATAACAAAAAAAGATACAACAAGCAAAAATGGAACCGATGTACATTGTATGAGCTATGATTCACGTGGTAATATTTGGATTGGCTCTGGGGGTTCTGGCTTGTGGTTATTTGATATAAAGAAAGAACGGTTTTCTAATTACTCTTTAGTGGATGGAGATGATAAAAGCATTGCTAATAATTCCATTCGTAGTATCACACTAAGCATGGAAGGTACAGCTTGGTTAGGTACTTTAGAAGGATTAACAGAAGTAAATATTGTTAATGGAGATCTTTCATTCGCTAATTTTAAATTTTCAAATAAAACAACAAAACAGACAAACATTAACTGGGTTACAAGCACCTTGCTTGATACCGAAGGCTTACTTTGGGTTGGTTTTCGAAATTTTGGAGTTTCCATTTTTGATACAAAGAAAAAAGAATTTATTAAACAACGATTGCTGAGTGAAATTGTTGGTACATCTGCAAATATTATGTTTGAAGATCATACTGGAGTTATTTGGTATGGTACATTTGAGAATGGTATTAAGAAATTAAATAAGTATAAAGATTTCTTTGGGCATCATAGAAGTTCACCATGCGATCCTCTAAGTTTAAATTGTAATATTATAAACGCTTTATGGGAAGACAAGAATTCGAGTGTGTGGGTAGGAACATCCGAAGGCGGTTTAAATAGAATGATAGAGAGGAATGGAAAAGTTATTTTTGAACATTACCTAATTGATGAAAATGATATTAAGCCCTCAGCATATATCAGTTCAGTAATACAAGATAATAAAAACAGACTTTGGGTGTTAAGTAATACAGGCATATTTACAATGACCATACCAGAGTTAGAGGCTGCGGGTAAAATTAAATCATCATTTCGTATTAAAAGCAATGGGAAAGATATTGGTGTTACGCCTTGGTATATTATGCAGGATAGTAAAGGTATTTTTTGGATTTCAACCCAAGGGGGTTTAGTTCGATATGACTATTATAATGTAGAAGGGAATGGTGTTATTTATAAAAATTACAAACCAGAAAAGAATAATCAGAATAGCATTATAAGCGCAAGAGTATGGAATACATACGAAGATAAAAATGGATATATATGGGTTTCAACAACTGATGGATTATCGCGTTTTGATAGAAATACAGAAACATTTAAAACCTATTTGCATTTTGGTGGCGATCCTTCAAGTATGAGTAGTAGTTCCATAAAATGTATATATGAAGATTCGAAAGAGAATTTTTGGATAGGAACGCTAGGAAGTGGATTAAACAAGATGTCGCGCAAAGCTGAAAAATTTAAGGTATTTAATAAAACGAATAATTTACCTAATGATGTCGTTTATGGTATTCTTGAAGATCATAGAGGCTATTTATGGATTAGTACAAATCAAGGATTGTCGCGTTTTAATCCACTTACGGAGCAGTTTTCAAATTTCGATGTCTTTGATGGGCTTCAGAGTAATGAATTTCGAATGAACGCTTTTCATAAAGGACATTCAGGAACGCTCTATTTTGGAGGTATTAATGGGTTTAATGCTTTTAATCCAGATAGTATTAGACGAAGTAAATGTATGCCAATTGTAGTTTTTACTGCGTTAAAAATATTTAATAAGGATGTAATAACAGGAAAAAAATATCATGGCAAGATTGTACTTACAGTGCCTATATATTCTGCAAAGGAAGCAGATGTTTCGTATCGTGATAATATGATTACTATTGGGTTTTCTGCTTTGCATTATAATAATCCGAGTAAGAATAAATATATGTATAGGCTCGTAGGTTTTGAAGAAAAATGGTCCTATGTTGATGCGTCACAAAGATCAGCTACCTACACCAATCTTAGAGGAGGAGATTATACTTTTGTGGTACGAGCATCAAATAGTGATGGCGTTTGGACTTCCGAAGTGGCATCATTGAATATACATGTTCGTCCTCCGTTTTGGCAAACCATTTATTTTTATGCTTTAATGGTTTTATTAATTTCAGGAATTGTATATATTATTATTCGTGTTCGTGAAAAGCGTTTTATTGAAAGTGAAAAAATACTAAATATTGAAAAAGAACTGCTTCAGGCATTAATGGATAATGTACCTGATTCAATATATTTTAAAGATGCAGATTCGAGATTTATTCGAATCAATAAAGCCAAGTCAAATGATATAGGATTAGCTTATCCTGATGAAGCGATTGGTAAGTCTGACTTTGACTACTTTAGTGCGGATGATGCACGCGATGCCTATCATGATGAACAGAACATCATTAAAAATAATCGCGCCTTAGTGAATAAGCTAGAAAAACGCGAAAGGAATGGCGAGCTTAAATGGACTTTAGCAACTAAGGTTCCTATTTTTAATCCTGATGGCTCAGTTGCTGGAACGGTTGGTATTACTCGAAATATTACGGAGCAAATGAAAGTTGAGGACGAACTGAAAATTGCTAAGAAACAAGCAGAAGATGCAGATAGACTTAAGTCTGCTTTTTTGGCTAATATGAGTCATGAGATTCGTACTCCAATGAATGCTATTATCGGTTTCTCTGATTTATTAAGTGAAGCAAATGTTCTTGACGAAGATCGTGAAATGTACATAAGTTATATACGCTTAAATGGTGAGCGTTTGCTCTATTTAATTGATGATATAATTGATACAGCCAAGATTGAAGCCAATCAGATCGTTTTAAATAAATCATCTTTTAATTTAAATAGAGTTTTAATTGATATTAAAGCATTCTTTGAAAATGAAAAAGTAAGATTAAATAAAGAGCATATCAGTATTAAATTTACTCCTCATACGGAAGATGCTATTATGATCTATACCGATAAATATAGGTTTAGACAAGTGATGATAAATCTTATTAATAACGCTCTTAAATTTACCGATAATGGTTTTGTAGAATTTGGGTATTTGATAGATGGAAAAATGATTGAGTTTTTTGTAAAAGACACTGGAATAGGTATAGATGCTGATAAACAAGATTTGGTATTTATGCGTTTTGGTCATTTTGAAAATCGTTTTAAGATAAATATTGCTAGTACTGGTTTGGGATTGTATATTTGTAAGAACATGGTGAATTTAATGGATGGCGATTTGCAATTTGAATCAGCTGCCGGTGCAGGATCTGTTTTTCGATTTAAAATTCCTATGTAAGTTATTACTTATTTATATCTATTTTTTGATATCCGGTATTTGTATTTGTGATGTTTGATGAGAAATAAACCGGTTTATATAAAAGCGGCACTTCTGCTGATTTTGCTATCTAATATTTCATTTGTTTCGGCACAATATTTTGGTCGTAACAAAGTACAATATGAACGATTTCCTTTTACCATACTAGAAACCGAACATTTTCAGGTTTTCAATTATCTAAATGATACCTTCAATATCAATTCAATTGGCCGCACATCTGAAGATTGGTATCAAAAACACATGCGTATCTTTAATGATACCTTTGAAACAAAAAATCCAATCATTATTTATAACAACCATGCCGAATTTCAGCAAACAACTGTAATTGAAAGCATGCTGGGAACAGGAACCAATGGAGTGACCGAGGCTTTTAAAACGCGTGTTGTGATTCCTTATCTTGAATCGGGTAAAGAAACTTCACATGTTCTGGGTCATGAAATGGTGCATGTTTTTCAATATAACATTGTGAAATTTGATGATAGTCTTATGCTTAGTTCTATCATGAATGTCCCTTTATGGATGGTTGAAGGATTAGCTGAATATCTTTCAATAGGAGGCGAGGACTCTCATACTGCTTTGTGGATGCGAGATGCTGTTATGAATAATGATATTCCATCTTTTGATGATTTAACTCGTGATATGGGTGAGTATTTTCCATATCGATATGGACATGCTGTTTGGGCGTTCATAGTTAGCAAGTATGGTGCTGATAAAATTAAACCACTTTTTCGTAATTGTGCCATGTACGGGTATGAGCCTGCAATTAAACTTACTCTCGGCATTAAATCTGATAGCTTATCTAATGACTGGAAACGAGCTATGAAACGAAAATATCTCCCCTTGTATGACTCTATTATTAGTAAACCCAATGGGGAGGTTTTATTTAATAAAGAAAATAGTGGCGAGATGAATTTTAGTCCAAATCTCAGTCCTGACGGTAAGTTTATGGCTTTTCAATCAGATAGAGATGTGCTTTCATTAGATATTTATTTGGCTGATCCATTAACAAAAAAGGTAATTCGAAAACTATCAACGTCTGTTCAAAAACCTTATATCGATGAATATAATTATTTAGGATCAGCGGGTACATGGTCACCTGATAGCCGGTATTATGCTATTTCAGGGTTTGTGAAAGGCCGAAACAAATTACTAATAATTGATGTTGTAAAATCTAAGATTTATAAACGAATTGACATTCCAGGCGTAAAAGCATTTATTAATCCTTCTTGGTCGCCCGATAGTAAAAGAATTGCATTGTCTGGTATGGCTGATGGTATTGTTGATCTTTTTTTGTACAACATAGATGCAGATACTGTGACCAATTTAACAAATGATTATTATTCGGATATGATGCCGCGTTGGTCGCCTGATGGTAAAATACTCGTATTTATTAGTGATAGAGGTCCTGATACCGATCTTAAAAATAGAGTGTATGGGAATTATCGTTTATGTACTATTGATATAGAAACAAATAAAGTACACATTTTGAATGTGCTTCCTAAAGCTAATAATGTAGATCCCATGTTTACCCCTGATGGTAGCTCCATTTTATTTCTTTCTGATGCCGATGGATATCGCAATTTGTATGAATATAAAATACAGTCAAACTTACTTTATAAACTAACTAATTATTTTACTGGAATTACTGGCATTACCGAACTCTCTCCAGCCATTTCAGTTGCTGCAGATGGTGAGCTTGTATATACTTTGTATCGTAATAAAAATTATGATTTGTATAAGGCTCGCTTATCTGATTTTACTCGAGAACCTGTTGATCTTTTTCTCAATGAGAAATCAGCTGCTATACTTCCCGTAAGTGATTCTTTAATTGATACATTAAAAATATATCATCTTCAGGATACAATAAATATATATGACACTTCGCAATATGAAATGATTGTTAAAACCTATCATCCGAAATTTTCTGTAGAGTACATCGGAAGTAGTGGGGTAGGGGGCGGTATGAGTCGTTTTGGTGCGGCTTTTTATGGTGGCGTCAATCTTTGGTTTAGTGATATGTTAAAACAACAACAGCTATTCACAGCTTTGCAAGTAAATGGTGAAGTACAGGATATTGGAGGTGCCATCTATTATTTAAATAAAGTGCATCGAATTAATTGGGGTGGGGGTATTAGTCATATACCTTATCGTTACTCGTATTTTGGTTATGCCGCAGATAGTATTGATGGGCAGGTTGCTGAGAATCTTGTTATCCTTGATTATCGAACCTATGTTGATCAGGTGAGTATGTTTGGTTATTTCCCAATGTCTAAAAAAAACAGATTTGAAAGTGGTCTTGGTTTTACTCGTTATAGTTTTAGAATTGATAGTATCAATAATTATTATGTGGATGGTTATCGTTATGATAAAAATGAGAAAAAGATTGATGCCCCCGAAGGGTATAATGTTTATGAGTCATATATAGCTTATGTAAGCGATAATTCCTATTTTGGTTTTACCTCACCCATGAGCGGGTATAGATATCGTATTGAGTTAAATAAATATTTTGGAGATAGAAATCTTTATGGTGTTTTACTTGATGGTCGAAAGTATTTTTTTATGCGCCCTCTTTCATTTGCCTTCCGTTTCTTGCACTATGGACGTTATGGTGGAGATGCAAATCTAATTTATCCGTTTTTTATTGGTAGCGATTATTATGGTTTTTTGCGTGGCTATACTGGAAATTCATTTTATAAAGTGAATCGAATTGATGGTAGTGGTTTGTCAATAAACAGTTTGGTTGGGAGTAAAATTATGGTGAGTAATGCTGAAGTTCGTTTTCCTTTTTCAGGTCATGAACGTTTGTCTTTAATTCATTCAAAATTCTTTTATACCGATTTGGTCTTGTTTTTTGATGCTGGACTTGCATGGGAGAATGATCTTCCGTGGAATAGTGTTAGTGATGTTTTAATTTCGTGGGAACCAAAAACAGATAAACGGATACCCGTTTATAGTAGTGGGGTATCGCTACGTTTTAATTTATTCGGAATGCTCATTCTTGAACCCTATTATGCATTTCCTTTTCAGCAGTTTTTAGGTCATGGAGTATGGGGACTCACCTTCTCAGCAGGCGGTTGGTAATAAAAATTATTTTACCTATCTTTTTAAATTGTTTTCTGTTTTGCTTTACCTTTATAACGATCTAGTATACAATAACATTAACAGGTTTGTGTATACATAAATATTCTTTATCTTGCATAAAAGTTAAAAAATGTTATTTTTGTTAATAATGTGAAACTATCAATAATTTATTTAATATCCTTAATACATAAAATAATATGGAAAACAAACTTTCGAGGAGACGATTTATTGGCAATACAGCCGTAGCTGCAGCTGGATTCACTATTCTGCCAAGTAGTGTAATAAGTGGTATGGGGCATGTAGCTCCTAGTGATAAACTTAATATTGCAGGTATTGGTATTGGTGGTATTGGTCGTCGTGACCTTAAAATGATGAATACTCAAAACATTGTAGCCCTTGCAGATGTTGATTGGAAATATGCAGACAATACATTTCAGGATTATCCGAGTGCTAAGAAGTACAAAGATTATCGTAAGATGATGGATGAGATGTCTAAAGATATTGATGCTATTGTAGTAGCAACACCTGACCATACACATGCTGCTGCTGCCTATATGGGATTAGCTATGGGTAAACATGTGTTTTGTGAAAAACCATTGACACATTCAGTATATGAATCAAGAATATTAACGCTAGCTACTGCAAAATATGGAGGAGCTACTCAAATGGGTAACCAAGGTAGTAGTAGTGATGACATTCGCAAAATTTGTGAATGGATTTGGGCAGGTGAGATTGGTGAAATAAAAGAAGTACACGCATGGACCAACCGTCCAATATGGCCACAAGGCTTGCAGCGACCTACAGAAGAAATGGCCGTTCCTGATACCCTTGATTGGGATTTATTTATCGGCCCAGCTCAATACCGTCCATATCATTCAGCATATACTCCATGGAATTGGAGAGCCTGGTTTGACTTTGGTACAGGCGCTTTGGGTGATATGGCTTGTCATATTCTTGACCCAGTATTTCGTTCATTAAAGTTACAATATCCTACATCTGTTGAAGGTACTTCTTCTCTTGTAAATACAGAGAGCGCACCAATGGCTGAAGTGGTACATTTTACCTTCCCTGCAAGAACCATTTTACCAGGTGAAGTAACTATTCCTATGCCTGAAGTAAAAGTATCATGGTATGATGGTGGTTTAATGCCTCCTCGTCCTGCTGAATTAGCTGAAGGCGAACAAATGGGTAAAGATGGTAATGGAGGTGTTTTATTTATTGGAACAAAAGGCAAAATAATGTGCGGTTGTTATGCAAAAGATCCTTTTATTATGGGACGTGAAGGAAATCCACCGCAAGTAAAACAAATATTGCCACGTATTACTGCACCTGATCATTGGATGGATTGGGTTAGAGCATGCAAAGAAGATAAGAAAACACGTGTTGAAGCTTCTTCAAACTTTGCATATAGTGGCCCTTTCAATGAGATGGTGGTGATGGGAACATTGGCAGTTCGCGTACAAGATCTCAAACGCAAATTATTATGGGATGGAGTAAATATGAAGTTCACAAATATTAGCGATACCGATAAAATTAAAACAGTTACTACCGATAAATTTGCTGTAATTGATGGCCATCCAAAATTTGATACACAATATCAAACAGTCGATGCAAAAGCAACAGTTGAAGGCTATATTAAACACACATATCGCGATGGATATAAATTTCCAAACAGCGTAAGTGAGGTTTAGTTTTTAAAAATATCTCGCCAAGGCGATCACTTAGATCACAAAGTATTACTAAGGTAGATTTAAAGAATAATAAAAAAGGTCGGGGGTTTCCGGCCTTTTTTATTTTGAAATTCTTATACTACATTCTTATACTCTTATTATATAGTATCTGATTTTTGTTAAATCAAAATCGCAATTGAATTTGATGAGGCACATCAGCTACCTCCTTTAGTTTTTTATAATGAAAATTGTCCATGGTGTACAATTATGCAGAATCGATTTTAATTTTAAGATTGTAATAGATACTTAATTTTTAAAATCCGTTTCATTAAGTGGAATCTGCCACATACTTCCGTTAGAAATTATTGAATTGTACGGCCAAGCAATTGAAGATACTGCCCTGTCACCAGCAGGAATATCTTTTTTTAGCGCCATTAAAAAACGCAAACGATGTCCTTCAAAAGCAAGTTCCCGAATCCATTCGCGCTCTACTTCCGTTTCATTTAACATGCCAGGTGATGTAACTGTTAATCCGCGAGCAATCTGTATTTTCTCAATATCGCTTGAACCTGCAAAAGTATTTCCGGTTGTTTTAACTTTTAAGATAGCACGAGTTAAATATAATTCAGGTATTCGAATAACAGGTAATGTCGAATACTGTCCATTTTTGGCTCTAAAAAATTTATTACACCAAATATTCGGACGAAGTACATTGGGGAATTTAGTATCATACAATTCCGTTGAATATGGATTGCCATTGGTATCGGCAACTTGCATTAACTGATAAAGTTGTTTATAACGCTTGTCATCTTGTGCCTGAACAGTAGGAAGTGGTAAGCTATAATAGGGTAATGTATTTGTTATTGCCGAAGCATCAAGCCATCTTATAAAATAGGATGTAGCAGCTGACATGGAGAACACATGCCAAGTACAACGATTTGCTTTTATTATAGAGTTTGCAATATCTATGTTTGATATATAGGGGAGGCTATCTGTATTAAAAGCGGAGTATTTATTCCATGTTAGCAATGTTGCATCCTTTGGGCCTCCACTTTGGTTCTCATCATACACTGCTTCCCAAATAACCTCTGATGCAGGAGTATTGCCATTTCTGTTAAATGCTACTATCGGATCATCATTCATGGTATATGGCCACGAATCTATTGCACCTAATTCCGAAATTCCGACGATAGAACTCGTACCATTTAAAATTTCTAAGGCTTTATCCCAATAGCTTATATCTTCGGCTCCCATAGCAAAATAATCACGCACTAAAATTGCTGCAGCGGCATAGCGATTTGCGCGTCACCATTGATAGGATTCATGTTGACCAGCAAAATTTAGTGGTAATAATTCAATGGCTTGTATTAAATCAGAAATAATCACCTCTTCATAAATTCTTTTTCCGCTAACAAATTCGGGAGATTTTAAATCCTTTGCCTCAAATGTCCATCTATTACGCAATGGTAAAACATTTGTATTAAATGCCTCAGTCCCCGGATGGCTGTAGAGTAAGCTAATATTATAATAAGAGAATGCGCGCATAAAATGTAATTCACCCATCTGGCGATTTAAATTTAACTGATCGTATGTATTTAATTTATCAAATGGATGTACGCCATCTTTATTAAGATAGTTTTGTTTATTCACCACAAAATCTAATGCCTGATTTATATTATTAATCGCCTTGTATGCGGCAGTATAACAAGCTTCTGACTGACCAATGCGTACGTTTGTCTGGCGATAATATACTTCTTGTTGAGGCCAATTTTCAGATGTCTCAGGAATCATATATAAAATATCTGACATCGCTTCAGTAATTACATTTGCCGTCATATAATAAGCTCCACCCCAATCAGAATAAAACGCATAATTGTATAGGGTATTTACAGCCATTTCAAATTCGTTAACACTTTGCCATGGAAATTCAGGCGGATTATCTATTGCCAATTCATGCTTACATGAAGCCATTGAAAATAGGACAATAATTGCGGAGATGATTGCGAGCGTTTTCATATTTGTGTTTTTTAATTGTTAGTATTATTTTTATTAAAATATACAAGAACTATAAACCAATATTTATACCAAAGTTAAAGGTATGAGAAGGAGGTAATGCGCGATCACCTGTTTCTGGATCCCAGCCTTTATAAAATGGTGAGAATACAAATACATTATTTGCAGATGCAAACAATCGTAGACTAGTTAATTTAAGACGATTTTCAGCAAATACCTTAGGTATAGTATATCCAATCTCAATAGATTTAACACGAATGTAATCGGCTCTATATAAATATCTCGATAGCGAAGTGGATTCATAATTAAACGATAAAGGGTTTGTTGGATTGTACTTTGGATCGTCTTGTCCTACAATATTTCCATTTTCATCATAGCTGTAAGGGAATTTGTAACTCCATACAAGCAGGGGATATTTTGCGTCTTTGTTATCAGGTGTCCATGAATTTTCAATGAGGTCTTTATTGAGGTTCATAGCCCCATTGCCCAGATTAACTGAACGTTGCTCAATATAATTGTATTCGTAGTTTCCTCCTGAAAATACCAAGCGAATATTTAAATCTAAACCCTTAATTATAACATTTTCAAATTTATTATTTATTCCACCATAGTATTTTGGACTCGCAGACTTACCCTCCATTACAATTCTATTTTTTTCAGCATTCGTTTTTGTTGCAGGAATAATTTTGCCTGTTTTAACAATTTTATTTTCTTTATCCCATAAATTCGCATCAATTTCATATCAAGGCCAGTTTCTCTATCAACACCAGCAGATTCAGCCATATAAATCGTATTAATTTCCTCGCCTACTTTAAGAATGTTCCTGCCACTTATCTTACGTTTTTCATCCATGTATAAAAGTTTGTTTCCATTAATTGAAAAATTAAAATCAGTAATCCACCTAAAACCACTTTTTTCTTTGTCAATATTTACTGAAGTAATATTAAACTCAAAACCTGAATTTCTCATATCACGAATATTATCCCAATAATTTTTAACAGTTGATGATGGCGGCATTTCAGTTTCTAAAAGCAGATATGTAACTTTTTGGTAGAAATATACAATAGAACCCTGGTATCTATTTTTTTTGATACTCCAATCTATACCTATATCTAAACTATTGGTTGTTTCCCATGTCAGTAAGGGATTTCCAATATTGGTTATAATCGTCGCTCCTGAAATTAAATCATCATTACCATATACATCATCCAATTTGTTTGTATAAATATTCGCAAAACGGCTACTTTCAATACTCTTATTGCCTGTTTCTCCATAGGAAGCGCGTAGTTGTAACTTACTGAAAAGCGGCATATTTTCTTTAAAGAATTGCTCCTCACTCATAAGCCATCCTAATCCTAGTGCAGAGAAGGTATGCCAGCGCAAACTATTATCAAATTTTGATGAACCATCGCGACGACAACTCATACTCAATAAATATTTTTTCTTGAAATCGTAGTTTGCACGAGCAAAATATGATCGTAAATACTCCTCATAACTCATATACGAATTTGCTTCGCGAATATCTTCTGCAGGAGATCTATCGCTTCCTATTTCTTTATAAATAGTGGTCATGTTCTCTGCCTTAATGAAGGTTCTATTATTACGATCTGCCTGATATTCCTTACCTAGTGTAAAATTCATGGTATGATTTTTCATGAATGACTTATCATAATTGGCGTATAAATTATAATTTAATGTGCGCTTTCCGTTAATATCGGTAATAGCTTGCGATCCATCTCTATTAAGATATTGCGAAGTCCAGATATCCTTCTTACTACTTATATAGTCCATTCCCGATTCAGATCTAATTTTTAAATTTTTAATCATTGGGACTCTCCACTCAAACTCAACATTTGTCATGCTACGATAAGATAACAAACGATCAAGTGTCATAGCATCATTATCCATATTTGCAGCAATATTATACTTCGACATTGGATTCCAATAACCCGATGGATGATTCGAATTTGTTTTAGGAAACCAAGGCAATGAATTTGTAAATGCATTACCAAAGCCACCACCCCAACCATTTCGCCCTCTTGGTTGATTGTTATCAGTATAACCCATACTCATTTTAGGCGCAATAGTAAAATTCTTTATTGGTTCAAAACTCATATTAAATCTCCCAAGTAGAGAGGTCATATCATTGTTTTGAATGATCCCTTTTACATTTTTATAGTTTAACGAATAATAAAATGATTTTTTTTATTACCACCGCTTGATGAGAGATTAAGATCGTGCGTACTACCTAATCGCAATACTTCGTCAAACCAATTTGAATTTACTTTTTCAGCATCCTCACGGCTAATTGAAATAATGGTGTCATTACCATTACTCTTAAAAAACTGTGTTACTTCTTGAGGTGAAAACCCATTCATTCCAGTATTACTCTTTGCCTGATCAACAATACGGAAATACTCACTGCTGTTTGCAAAATTCATTCTATCCGGATTCTTTCCTATTTTTGAAATGCCACTTGAATAACTAATATTGGTTCGTATTTTATCTTGATTGAATTTTCCTGATTTTGTATTCACCAGGATAACGCCATTTGATCCTCTCGAGCCATATAATGAGGTAGCAATAGCATCTTTTAAAATAACAAATGATTCTATATCATTCTGATTAATGAGTGAGAGTGGATCCTGACCTGATATAGCATCACTTTGAACTGGCATTCCATCAATAATCCACAGCGGACTATTTGAAATACTAATAGTATGCATGTTTCGTATGCTAATATTTGCTTTACTTCCAAGCGTTCCATCAGAAGCATTTACAAAAATTCCTGAACCTCCACTCAATGCATTTGTAATTGTTCTGGTAGGGTCATTGGGTAAGTCTTTAATCCGAATTACGTCAACGGTTCCTGGACCTGTTGTTTTATGGGCACCATAAATATTGATAGGTCCCAAGCTAATAGCCTCCGGACTTAACTCAAAATTTACAACTTTTGTAGATTTAGAATCCTCAACTACATACTCTATATCTTCTAATCCACTAAAACCAACAATCAAAGTACTTCCTATTTTAGCTTCTAAAACATACATCCCATCATCATTACTTGTTGTTCCTTGTGTTGTGCCTTTTATCTGTATAGTAGCACCGGGCAATGTTTCACCCGACTCCTTATTGCTAATCGTTCCGGAGATTTTTCTTGTTTGCGCACACACCGCATACATGTTAAGTATGGACATGACTATGGCAATTACTATTTTTTTCATAGCATTAAAGCATTAAGATTAATGAATTGTAACGAGAAGTAGAACGCGGCTTCTATTCGATAATGAAGCCTACTGGAGCCAGTTTTTCAATCTTTTTATTGGGTCCTTTAACAAGAATATTGCTTATGTAAAATGTTTGTCCGCGCGACAATGAACTGATAAATCTTTTTTGCTGCTCTGATAGTTCAGCGTTAGGCCAAGTGATACCATCTATTCCGGTGGGATCTCGAGAAATGGTGTACTCAATAATTTCAAAAGGCATTGTACCTAATTCAATTTTACTTTCTAACTCCACTTCTGCCGCAAGACTAACTTCACGCTCAGAAATAATTCCTCCAGATGTCCCGTTTAGTGTTAGATAGGGGAGGGGTAGTATTTTTGATGTAAATATTTTTCTTTCTTTTTCAAGGATGTTACCGCTACTATCTTTAACAAATATATCCATATTAACCAATCCTGTTTTTTCTGTATGTAGTATGTAGTCTCCCTGCGATCCTGTAATAAAAGCACTATCTACATAAACCTCAACAATAGAATTGAGGTACTTCGGTGACTCAAAATGTATCGGATTATCAATGTTTATATAAACAACATCATCCAATCTATCAATTTTAATCAATGGCTCTACGGGTTCTATAGAGTCATAGGTTAGCATCGATACTACTGTAACAGCACAACCTTGTTGACCTTCACGAAATGAGATGAACAACTGATAGCTACCTGTCTTTTCACATTTATAATCAAACAATTGTTTATCAGTCATTGTTTCATCGTTAAATGTACTAGCCTTAAGTTGATCTTTTTGATATAATTGAACTATCCCTTTACCTGGCAATTCACTTGAATTTGCAATTGTGAAACGATAATTTACCCCAGCATTCATCATCATCGAGTATTTTCCAACCGGACTAGGATTTTCCATTGTACCTTCTGAAAATTTAATTTTAAAATCGCGCAAAAAGATAGCATGCTTCCCTGCCATGGAGGTAGCTTTTTCGACCAACCGATAATTGCACTGTGCTTTTGCTCCAACAAAAGTCAGTATAATAAACAGTATCGTTAATATGTGCTTTTTCATTTTTTTAAGTTTAATATATTTTCTCTTTTGAGTATTCGACCTCTGCAGCGATCATAACACCCAGTGCTTGTTTGCGAATTTGAAACCATGTATGTGAGAGTGAGTAATGCCATGTATTATTTTCACCACTTTGTCGTGCATATCCAATGCGTTGACCATAGGATACAGTTTGAGTAAACTCATCGTTTTCAATGAAATCTATTTCTTGTTCTGTACCTAAATCAAAATCCTTTCCCTGATAATAGAAATCATAATCATCTGGAAAAATACCTTCGATAGCTACGAAAAATCCATCCTTAGGAAGCGCAATAAAGAGTTTTTGAAGATCTACTTTATACCAACCCTTGCCTTCATTTGGTTTAACCACCAATATATCTTCAATCATATCGGCTGATGGCTTACCTGTTGCAGTATCGGCAAAGTATAAGCGAACTCTAAATGGAACTTCCGTATTCCCCTCCTTACATAAATAAAATTGTACGGAGCGAATTTTACCCACACGCGCATCTTCATTTTTAATATATAGAGCAACCTGTTGGCCATGTGTATCAAGGTACAAAGAACTAATAGATCTATTTCGTTTATTTCCCCACAGCTGAATTTTAATGTCTTTTTTATGAATTTCAAAGGTTGGTAAAACCACCGTGGATGCATTTAATGCTATTTGAATAGGATTCGTTTTAAGAGCCTCCTTTAAGCTTATTGAGTGTCTATCATATCCCATGCATGAAAAAACTAAGCTGTCATTAAAATTTTCAGCTGTTAACGAGAACTCAAAACGCCCTGCATGATCTGCCACAACTCCTCTTTGTTTGCCTTTAATTTCAATAGTTGCATAGGCAATACCTGTATGAGTTGATACATCCTTTACAATACCTTCAACATAATAATTCGATTTGATATTTTTGGAAGCTCTAATAATTACTTGATTATTATTAAGCAGCCATTCAATTCCATTTGTTCCAAAAATACTATTCAATAAATACTCTAAGGATTGATTGTTGAACCTGCCTTTGCTTATGCTTTTTGAGGGTAAAACATTTGAGGTATATGAAAAGGTAAGACCAAATTTACTCGTTATTTCGCGTGTTGCATCAGTATATGAGTATCCCGTTAAATCAATTGAAACCAATTTATTCAAATCGGGGTTCTCATTTTGTGCTGCAAGAACACAACAATTTAAGAATAATATGGCGATAATATTTTTCATTATTCGCTTACTATTTTACTAAAAACATAGGTATTGTTATTTTTAACACACTTAGCATCTAGAGTTAGTTCAAGTGTTTTAATTACCACTTCTTTTGTTGCATTATCAAAAATGGTATTTAGTTCAAGCTTTTCCCATCCGGCAAATTCGGCTTTAAACTCAAGATCATAGTAGGCATTCAAATCGGAAAATACATTTGGTAAAGAAGCATTTTCAAATTGAAGAATACCGGTGTGCCAGGCCAATTCATTTGAAGAATATGTGCTATGCTTTTTCAAACTCATATTACTTTTGGTCATTACTCCTGATTCTCCTACCACTAATGTTACACGATCACGATCATTTGAGAAAGCAACCTTACCCTCAGTAACTGAAACTTGCACGTCTTCTTCATTATCATACGCGCGGATATTAAATTCAGTGCCAAGAACGGTTACTTCCGATTCAATGGTCTCAATAATGAAAGGACGCAAGGTATCGCGGTTCACATCAAAATAAGCTTCTCCTTTTAGTGTGATTTTTCGTTGTTTTGCATCAAATGACTCAAGAAATGAAATAGATGAATTTTTGTTTAACCACACCTTCGTTCCATCTGATAAGGCAACATACTGACCAGCACTTTGGGTTTCTATAATCATATTCCCATGGCGCATAAATAAGAAGTAAAAAGAGCTAATGCCCACAATTACTAAAATAATAGCTGCAATGCGAATAATGGGCGTAAACCTTTCTCTCAAACCTATTACATGCTTAGGCTTTTGCTCATTTAATTGCTTTGAGACCTTAGCCAATGCGGCTTCGGTACTCGATTCAAAGAACGAATTCTTGCTATCAGACACAGACCAAATTGTTTTCATTTCAATAAAAACACGTTCATTCTCATCTGATGCTTTTCTCCATACCTCCAACGACTGCTGTTCATTTGTCGTTGCTAGTCCTGAAAAAAATCGGATCATTAAATCATATGGTACTTTGGCATTACTCATAAAATACATTTTGTATGATTTCATATATATGACAATGGGATTCTCATTAACCCCCAAAGGAATTCAATATTATTTTAAAAAAAAGATGTAACAAGCATTAATACAATTATATAACTTATGTTGTTTAGATGTGGCTTTAAAAATTCTCGCAATTTCTTTATTGCAATTGTAATTTGATTTTCAATAGGTTTTTCGGATATATCTAAAATTTTGCCAATCTCAATATAACTAAGTCCCTCAATTTTTCGAAGTAAAAATATTTCTTTACATTTTTCTGGCAAACTATTTATAGCATTGGGCAATTGTTTTATAAGCTCAACATTCAATGAATCAACTCCATCTGTATCACTATAAAAGGTTTTTAGATAATCATTATTATTAATTTCAGTTTGATTAACTTTCTTATAAAAATTTAAACTACGATTACGTACCATGGTATACAGATAAGACTTTGCTGAGGTGTTTATTTTTATATTGCAGGCATTCTCCCATAAGTAAATAAAACATTCCTGAACAATCTCCTCCGCATCTTCCTTCGATTTTAAAATAAGAAAAGCATAATGGCACAGCGGTGCATACATCATTCGAAATAATGTATCAAAAGAGAGTCTATCGCCACAACGTATACCGTCAAACAGCTGATTTTCTTTATCTGCTGGTGATGTTGAATTTGTATTCATTAAAATCTGTATATAAATAGTATTTACTATCGATATAAATGTAATTGTATTTTCCTTTTTGATTCTGCATAATTGTACACCTATAGTTTTACCCTATGATTGTCGGACATTTTTGTCCCGTTAGAGACGTTATTTCGGTAAAAATTATTAAAACAACTCAGCAAATCCCGTCAGGGATTCTAATTGTTTTTTTTATATT
>JBBRXJ010000048.1:0-27250 GCA_038248505.1 Bacteroidales bacterium | reverse complement strand
GCCTAGAAAAAGGCAAAAATAACCTTGTAAAGGTTAAAAAACTAAAGATATGTGGTTGTTTTTTTACTGAAATATCAAAAATAATCAAAATAAAACTCCTAAAAAAAACTGGAACGTTAGGGGGCTTTTTGCAACGGTCTCAAATATTGTTACAATATTTTTTTTTAAAATACAGAGCTGTCAGTATAAACATTTATTTGGTATCATTCAACTGTCAAATTGTTTTAAACTATTTGTATTATAAGCATACCACAGTATGATTTAAATTCAAATTATTTATCTTTGGTTTTATCTTTTATTTAAAATATAATTTGAAATATAACAAACAAATTCAATCTAAAAAAGCAGAATACAACAATGAATAAAAGACGTAACTGGCTAGGTCTCTTTGGTGCTAATTTCTTTGGTGCATTCAATGATAATTTTCTGAAAAACTTGGCCTGCTTCATTAGTATTCATTGGATAGCAGAACAATATGGTTCACGACTCATCGCATTGGCATCTGCTATGTTGGTCATACCCTATATTCTTTTTTCACCACTTGCTGGACGCATGTGTCGCATGTACTCAAAACGCAATATTCTTGTTTGGCTTAAGTTTACGGAGATTCCTATCATGCTTTTGGCATGTGTTGGTTTCTTAACTCAATCGCTTTGGATTGTATTATTAGCCATATTTTTAATGGGTTTTCAAAGCGCCATTTACTCCCCTGCAAAATACAGTCTGATACGTGATATAGGCGGTCATGAAGGAATTTCTTTTGGCACTGGAACTATGGAGATGTTTATTTTTCTTGCCGTTCTTTCTGCAACTATTTGTGCTTCGCTAATTTCCGATCATTATACCCATAGCCTTGTTTTCTCAATAATGATAGGAGTTGCAATAATTGGTTATGTATTGCCATTAGTAATAAAAGTAAAAGAAGATGCGATAGAAGATGCACAAGGTGATAGTTTAAACCCAATAACTTTTGTGAAACAATCATTTCAACGTGCTGCAAAAATAAAATCACTTACCATTGTAATTCTCAGCGTATCGTCATTTTGGCTCATTGCCTCACTGTTGCAAATGAATATAATTAGTCATTGTCCGCACGTACTAAATATGACCAATACACAAACAGGAATAGTAATGGCAATTACAGCAATAGGAATTGGTTTAGGATGTTACATTGCAGGAATTGTTTCGCACAAGCAGGTTGAACTAGGATTAGTAACAATAGGCGGAATAGGATTAACCATAAGCATAGCACTCATTGCAATTATAGAACCCAAGGGATACCTTTTCTCAGCATTCATTTTTATCGCAGCATTTTCATCGGGTTTTTATAAAGTTCCATTAAGCTCATGGATTCAAGACAAAGTAGAAGGTCGCGTATTAGGAGAAATGATTGCCTTTAATAATTTAATGGACTTTATATTTATTTTTGTTTCCTCCGGAATATTTTATATTACTGAACCACATTTTGGAACCCAAGGCGTTTTTTACGTAACTGCAGCTTTAGCAGCCATTGTAAGCATAATAAGCGCAGTATATATTCCTGGCGATTGGCAACGATTTAAAAATATTTTTGTGAAATAACACTTGCTAATTAATTTCACGTTGCCACTAAACATCATTCTCGCCGTGGCGGATCACTCTTCACTTTTTCCCTTTAACAGCAGCAATCCCAGCTAACGTAATATTGAGAACAATGTAAAAAGCAATAATTAATGGAACAGCATTCTTACCAGCGAATGATAAAATTATGATTGAAACAAAAAGAAAAATATATCTGTCAATATTGTCTTTTAAGGAATAGCTTTTAATTTTTAAACTAAACATCGGTATTTCAGAAATCATAAGGAAACTAGAAATTACTATCAATAAAAGATAAAATCGAATATCGTAAAGAAGTGCAGGCACTTCCGGCGAATAAAAGGCAAAATTTAATGTTGAAGCAATAAGCAAGGCATTGGCGGGTGTTGCCAATCCCCTAAATGATGATGTTTGACGCGTATCAACATGAAATTTAGCTAACCTTAATGCTGAGAAGATAGCAATAAAAAAACTACTGCCTGCAAGCAAGATAGCCCAAAGGCTTCCGTGCTCAATACCCCAAATTGGTGAACTATATGTAATTAGCTGCTGCATTACTTTATAAAGCATCATTGAGGGCAAAATACCAAAACTAAGGAAATCAGCCAAAGAATCAAGTATTTTCCCGAATTCAGAAGTGGTACCAAGCGCTCTTGCAACAAAACCATCAGCAAAATCGAATAATGCCGCAAATAAAACCATAAGATAAGCAAGACCTATTAAGCCATCTGAAGCTAAAATAATACCTACGCAACCAGCCGCTAAATTTAAGCTAGTTACAATATTTGCAGCATGTTTTCTCATTGTTTTATGATAAAAGATTAATGTTTAACAATAATTTTTTACAAAAGTAAGTTTAATTAAATGGTTTTTCTTGCCCAAATCTTAATATTTTTGAGTGCAATTATATGATGAAATTCAAATCACATATTAGTCTCATACTGGCCATTTTGCCATTTTCGCTTGCAGCACAAGTGAAATATAGCAATGACTTCTTAAACATTGGAGTTGGCGCTCGTGCCAGCGGTATGTCTCGAAGTGTTATCGCTAATGGAGCTGATGTCACTTCTGCCTATTGGAATCCAGCTGCACTAACCGAATTAAGTAAAGACATTCAACTTGGAATCATGCACAGCGACTATTATAGCGGCATGGCCCAATACGATTATGCTGCTGCTGCTGTAAAAGCTGATAGTAATAGCGCACTTGCCATAACCGTCATACGCTTTGGTATTGATGATATTCAGAATACCCTTGAACTTTATGATGCTAATGGAAACCTTGATTACAATCGAATAAGCTACTTTGGCGCGGTTGACTATGCTTTTATTGGCTCGTATGCACAGAAAACGCCCATAAAAGGGTTGAGCTTTGGTGCTAATATGAAAATTATTCGTCGCATAATTGGCGAATTTGCAGACTCTTGGGGCTTCGGACTCGATGCGGCCATGCGATACCAGCACAAAAATTGGATGTTTGGTGCAGTTGGAAAAGATATCACTGGAACTTTTAATGCATGGAATTTTAATGAAGAACTGCTTTCTGGAATATTTGCTGCAACAGAAAATACTATGCCTGACAATGCCTTGGAAGTTACTACTCCACAATTAATACTTGGAGTATCAAGAAGTTTCCCCATACATCAAAAATTCTCATTATTGCCAGAAGTCGATTTTGATATCTTTTTTGATGGTAAACGTCATGAACTGATACGCAGCAATTTTGCAAGCGCCTCACCACATATGGGTTTGCAATTTGATTATGATAAAAAAGTTTATGTACGCGCTGGCATTTCAAATATTCAAAAAACAACCGATCTTGATAAGGACTATTATAGTTTTTTACCGAGTATAGGTGTTGGTATCCATTTCTTGTACTTCGATATAGACTATGCTATGAGCGATGTTGGCGATCATTCGTTAACGCCATATTCACATATCTTCTCTTTAAACATCGGTTTCGATAAAAGCAAATAAGATTTCACATTTTTATATACATTATTAAAGCTAAAACAAATAACACCTTTAGCATTTATAAGATTTTCATCCGTAACGGGAACTACTCCGCCGCAACCAAATCTCAGTAACCAAAATGGTTAAACCTGTCATCTCCGCCGCGACTCATCTTCTCATTTCTTCATCATCCTCTCATCAAATCATATAAAAAAATAGGTCTGTCAATCAAAAAAAGCTACTTTTGTAATTCATCTGATAATAAATTCTATGCGCATTGCAGTTGATTTTGACGGCACTATTGTTGAACATCGTTATCCGGCTATTGGGTCTGAATTACTTTTTGCTTTTGATACACTCAAAGCATTGCAAAAAGAAAGACATGAACTAGTTTTATGGACTTATAGAAGTGGAAAAGAACTTGAAGAAGCAATTGAATTCTGCCGTATAAACGGAATTGAATTTTATGCGGTGAATCGTAATTATCCCGAAGAGGTTTTTGATGAGAAAATAATGAGTCGTAAAATAATGGCTGATGTTTATATTGATGATCGAAATTTAGAGGGCTTTTCTGGTTGGAGTGAAGTATGGCAGAAACTCTCGCCAAGCTCCTTCAATGAAAAAGAAGTACTGAAATCGTACCGTAAGAAAAAAAGTCTGATAAATAAAATTCGTGACCTATTTTAAATTTCTGATATGCAAAAAATACTATTCTTTCTTGTTGCAATCTTTATACTCTTTTCATGCGATAAAAAACGCTCAAAAAATATTGAAAAAGTAAAACTCAAACAATTAAACTTTCGCTTTACAGAACCAGCTACCGACACACTTTACCCTATGAACAAGCCATTTAATGTTTCGGCAATAATTGAAAACTCAGCCGCACATATAGATTCGGCCATACTTAATTTTAATAGCCAAAAATATATTTGCAAAGACAGCATCAAGTTTAAACTCTTGATAAATTCTATTTCATGTGGCACCAAAACATTAAAAATTAAATGTTATATGGCAGATGGCATATCAACAGCATGTTCACGTGAGATTACATTTAAATCAGATATTGCACCCCAACAAATGACCTATAGAATTATTGCAAGATACAATCATGATAAGCAGGCATACACACAAGGCCTCGTTTATGCTGATAACATCTTCTATGAAAGTACTGGGCAATGGGGACTATCATCTTTACGTAAAGTAAATCCGTTAACAGGAGAAGTATTACAAATTGTAAGGCAAGATAAAGAATACTTTTCAGAAGGAATTGCGGTATATAATAATAAAATTGTTCAACTGACCTATACCAATCAAATTGGTTTTGTTTATGACAAAAATAGTTTTTCAATGATTGGGAAAATTTACTATAAAAATCGTGAAGGCTGGGGATTAACATATGATGGCAAACACATTATAATGAGTGACGGTTCACACAAATTATTTTATATGAATCCCGAAACATTTTCAGAAGAAAAAGTTGTTGAGGTATTTAATAATGTAGGTGCTGAAATACGAATCAATGAAATGGAATATATAAATGGCTTTATTTATGCAAATATTTATACTAGTGACCGCATTATTAAAATAGAACCCAATACGGGTCGGGTAATAGCTGAAATAAACATGTCGGGATTACTAAAAGCTAAAGACAAACATCCGGAAATTGATGTTCTTAATGGGATTGCTTGGGATTCAAAAACAGATCGCATTTTTGTTACTGGAAAAAATTGGCCAAAGCTTTTTGAGGTAAAATTTGTTAAAAGATAATTCAAAATTTAATAATGTATAAAGAACTATTCTTTTTCTTTATTAATATTAAGCCTGAAAATTTGAACATTTTTCCATTGACCAATTTTATATTTCAAAAAAAGGCTGTACATACAACTCTTTTAAATAATTGGTATCATGAATAAACAAATATCTTGCACCTAGTTGGATTTTTTTTCATTTATTAGACCAGTACTAGCACATCTTCCACCTATATTTGTCAAACCGCAATTATCTATTAAATAAAGGGATATACTATTACTATCATTATTTAAAAAAATTACTTTGTCGTCTTCATTAATTCCAATTGAACGAAGATATGAAGTAATATCCTCATATCCCTTAAGGGGTTTATTTTGAGTATTCGAGAACCATTTGAAATAACCGACCTCAAGACGATATCCTGCTAACCAGTATTTATTTCTCAAATTTGTAAAATACCTCATATGAAAATTACCAGTAGCATAAGCAATATTATACCACAAAATTAAAATTATAGCTATCCTTGTTATTGGCTTACTCAATACCTCTGGATTTTTATTTTTTAAATAAAAGAAAACGGGTAAAAAAAATGGTAATAAAATAAGGGTATTTATCAAATAATAATCATAAACTTTTAATGCACTAAACCATAAAATACAATAAATGAAAATACCTATAAAAATAACTAAAGAAAAGAAAGAATAAACTTTAGGAATACTTTTTATATTATAAATTGTAAAAATAAATGCCATACAAATAATTAATAGTAGTACCGGACTATATACTTGCCATAAAATAATATTTCTAATATCAAAAAATAGTCACTCAATTTATCAATAGGAATCAACCATATTGGCCAAATTGAATTAAAAGTATATTTGCCACCGTGCAGGGGATTATAATAATCGGCTTAAATTTACCATGAAAGAATCATTATAATTGGAAGTAAAAATAATGAAAGAAATGAAAGAAATAATTTAAAAATCCGACTCGTATTATCACTATAAAACAGTAAGCATTAATTAAAAAAAGGGCATTAACATTACAAAGCTTAATAAGGCTGACACCTTTAACAAACCACCTAAACCAAAGAACTGCATTGCAAAAAATAAAAATAGAAAGCTTTTACTTTTCCAAAACTTTGCAATAAAAAACCATGCAATAAAAACCATTGAAAGTGCAGGAACATCGGTAAGGAAATTGCTGCCATAAAATTACAGGACTTGTAAAAACGAGTAATGAAAAAAAATAAAAGAATAAAAAATAGTATCTATCAATATTTTTAATGAATTAAATAGAGCAAATAATCCAATAAAAAGAAGCAGAATATTAATAAGTCTACAAGTCATTTCAGAGGGATCCGTACCCTTCCAAATAGCTGCATTTAAAAAATATAAACCAGGAAACTAGCCTGCTGTTTTGCCACTGGTATTGCCATCGCTAAAAAGAAGATGTAGCGAAGGATGTAAAATATTAAAATCATTTTTGTAAATATTAGAAGTTAGTTATAAGCAATCACATTGTCTCCATTGATGTATTTCTTGTGGTCATAATGATACTATTTTATTAAAGCCATAGATCAATGACAAAGAAAACAATGTAATTAAAAATAAAATATTGTTGTATCTTCTTATTTTAAGTAAAATCATTTTATAGTTTGCAGATATTGACATTATAACACTCCAATTAAAGATTAAAACATATTAATTAAAACATAATAAAAATCTCAGCACAAAAATAATTAGATACCATAACAGTAAAAAAACAAGGTTTTCATAAAAATATTGCTACTATAATTAGCTAGAATACTGTTTTTTAGATTAAAATCAATTCGTAGTCTTTTAAAATGAACAATTTCAAATTTACAATTATTATTAATCACTATATTTGGTTTTTATAAAATAATCTATATGATAAAAAAGAAGATTGCAGTAATTGGGGCTGGTCCCGCTGGAATTACGGCTGGATATGAATTAGCTAAAGCGGGGCATCAGGTTCTAGTTTTTGAAACATCAGATCAGGTTGGCGGTATGGCAAGATCTATAAAACTTTGGGATCAGATTGTAGATATTGGTCCGCATCGCTTTTTTAGCAGTGATACACGAGTTAATGAATTGTGGCTTGAACTTGCTGGTAAAGATTATGAAATGGTTGATAGACTTACTCGTATATATTATAATCGTAAGTTTTATGATTATCCAATTAAAGCCATTAATGCACTTAAAAATTTGGGAATTTGGGAAGCAGGGCTTTGTGTTTTAAGCTATATAGGTGCGGTGATGAATCGAAAACCTATTGAGAATACTTTTGAAGGATGGGTCACTGATAAATTTGGACGTCGCCTATTTATCCATTTTTTTAAAACATATAGTGAAAAATTATGGGGAATATCTTGTAAAGAATTGGATGCTGATTTCGCAGCACAAAGAATAAAAAAACTTTCATTATGGGAAGCTATTAAAAATGCTGTTCTAGGTGGGGGATCAAAAAAACACAAAACTTTAGTTGATCAGTTTGCGTATCCTTTAGAAGGTACTGGAATGATATATAATAGAATGCAAACATTCATAGAAAGTCATGGCGGAAATGTTTTACTTAAAAATGCTGTTGAGAAAATAATTGTAAAAAGCGGAAAAGCATGCGGCCTAAAATTAGTAAATGGAGATACACATGAATTTGATTATATTCTCTCATCCATGCCACTTAGTTTAGCCGTAATGAAATTGGATGAAGCACCTAATGAAATTGTTGAAAAAGCGAAAATGCTGAGATTCAGAAATACAATTATTGTTTATTTGAATGTTGCGGCTAAAAATCTTTTCCCTGACAATTGGTTGTATATCCATTCAAAGGAATTGGAATTTGGACGTTTAACAAACTTCCGTAACTGGTTACCCTCAATTAATGGTAATAGCCCCAACACTATATTAGCTCTTGAATACTGGTGTTATGATAATGATGAATTATGGAAGATGAAAGACGAAGAATTAATTGACCTAGCTAAAAAAGAAGTTCGATTAACGGGATTGGTTGGCAAATCAGAGATATTAAACGGTTCAGTATATCATATTCCACGCTGTTATCCTGTTTATAGTACGGGGTATAAAGAAATACTTCTTCCTATCGAAAACTATTTGAAGACGCTAAATAATATTGATTTTATTGGTCGCTATGGTGCTTTTAAATATAATAATCAAGATCACAGCATTCTCATGGGCATACTCGGTGCAGAAAATGCAATAGCAGGAGAGAAGCGTCATAATTTGTGGGATATTAATACAGACTATGAAAATTACCAGGAAAGTTCGGTAATTACAAAAATCGGGCTCGTAAAAAAAGGCGTTTGAGTTTATTCATTCTATTTTTACTCTTAGTAAATTTAAATGATATTTTGATATTTAAAAAATGAAATCTAAATATCATTTAATAACAAATACCTTCTCCTTACATTCTTTATAATTTAGCCAGTATTGTCGAGAAGCAGCATCCATTTTATTCCAGAAACGATCATAGCCAATAGGTGAATTACCACTATAGCCATTAATCGTTTTTAAGTTGAGTGACTGAGATGCCAACATGGCATTCATTTGATACACAAA
This sequence comes from Bacteroidales bacterium, assembly GCA_038248505.1. GTDB lineage: Bacteria > Bacteroidota > Bacteroidia > Bacteroidales > JBBRXJ01 > JBBRXJ01. The sequence goes on along the minus strand of JBBRXJ010000048.1, from coordinate 18,372 downwards.
ACAAGCTTGTATAATACTATCGGGCTCGTAAGATATCAGTGAGGACTTAGGTATACCTATCGATTTCTGAATTATTTCATTAACCTGCAATTGTGATATCTCTTTCTCGGTTCTATATATTGCGGTTGGAATAAAATAGTTATCAATTACTAAGAAAAAAAGGATCAGCACAAAAAACAAACTACACTGTTTTTTTATAAATGAATTAAAAATATAGGCTAAGGCAAAACCATAGAACAATAATTCTATATTTATAATTCGGGTTATTGAACGAAGTGCACCAAAACCCGGGAAATAATATACTATTTTATACAGAGAAAAGCTACGATACCTTGTGAAAAGAATAAATGTGATAAGACATGTAATAAAAATAAAAAAGGCATAAATATCTATCAGATTAGAATTAAGCAAGCTTCTTCTTTTAATTCGCACAAATATCAAGATGCAAAATAACAGCATACTTAGTGTTGATATAGCCCCAGCAAATATTTGATGATCCCACCATGCAGGATATCGTACTCCTAATTCGCTTAATGAATTCCATAACAAACTACCCTTCTGACTAAAAAAATAAGATTGCAAAGTTGGAATTGAATTAACAATGCTACTATAACTATTTAATCCAGCTTGTGTTGATCGAACAGCATAGGGTAACATTAAGGGTGCTAAAACAAGTAGATTTACGAGAATAGACCCAGGAAATAACAATAGCCATTTTCGATCTTGTAATTTCACTTTAAAAAATTCCTTCTTGTATATAAATATCCCAACCAACATAATTGATAAAGGCACAGATAACAAAAATCCCAAATAAATTGAACAATAAAACTGATAGACAATAGATAATAAACACAAAAAAAAATAACGACTATCAAAGTTTTGATAAAAAAATAAACACATCCAAAAAGCCAATGGAATTGGGTATCTAGGAAAGGTCTGTGCATGGGTCATTTGAGATTGCAAGGCCAAAGAAAATGCAAAAACAAATGCGCCTAAAACTGCTGCGTAATTATTTTTAAAACACCATTTCAAGAAAAAATAACAAGACGTAAAATTCAAAATATACATCAACAAAAACCAAAATTGAAAAGAGGTTTCTCTGTCATAGCCTAAAAAACGAAAAATGGAATAAAATGGAACAGACCCCAATAGATTCTCTGAAAATGTTACAACATTTGTTTCAGGGTACATAAATGGGGCATTCCAAAATGTAGTTGTTTGAAAGCATATAAACTTATGCGCATTTTCCAGCATATACATACAAAAACGAGAATCACCAAGATCGCCGGGGAAGTATTTTAATGTACTACTTGTTACACTAATTGAGAAAAAATACAAACCAACAAATAGTCCTAAAAAAAATGGCCACGATTGGAATATTCTTTTCATTATGCGAAATTAAATATCAATGCTAGGGTTTCGTTTATTAATTAACCAAATAATACCAAATGAAAGCATTGCACTTAGTATTGCAAAAATCATAGTTTCCTTCGTTGATCCAATGGTATCAAGATCAATGCTTAATTTTCCGTTATTGAGTGTAAGAATATAATAAAAGACAACCGCAGTTGCATTATTAACAAAATGTGCTATAATAGGCAGCCATAAACTACCACTTTTTATAAGCAAGTAGCCTAAAAGCAATCCTAACAAAAAACGTGGAATAAAACCATAAAACTGCAAGTGAATAAAACTAAACAGAAATGCCGAGATAATATTCCCAAAATGTTTATTAGACGTCATTTCGGTAAATACTCCCTGAAAGAATCCTCTAAATAAAAGCTCCTCCCCTATTGCTGGTAGTACAGCAATCATAAAAAGGTTAAGCATTAACTCCCCATAATTTGGAGTCATAATAAATAATTCGGTTAAGCGTTTTGCGGCTTCCTCCATATTACGCATTTTTTGTTCCATATTATAAAGAAAGGATGGAAGCTGCATTTGTCCATTTAATTCAGCAGTATAATTGATAAATGGAAGGGCAATCCACATCAATAATATTACAGGTAGTATAATGTGCATTGAAGGAAAACGACTAATCTTTAAGAAATCATAGGGTTTAGGACTAAATAACCATGCTAAAAATAAAGGGGGAATAAGAAAAAATCCTATTGATTGTGTTATTTGAAAATATTTAAGATAATGTACATGAGATACATCTTGGCTAATCATCAGAATCTGTAATTGATCATTAATACTTAAGTGAAAAATGGGTATTGCCAAAAGCATGCCTCCAATAAAACAAAAGCAAAATGCGGCAACAATAATTAAAAGAGAAAAGACTAATTTTACAGCACTGCTTGAATCGTAAAAGAAATTAAATTTCATAGATGAGTTGTTTATGAGCAAATGTAGTAAATCAAATTCATAAATTTTTGTATTAATAAATAATCGTGCTTAAAATAGGGAATATAGAACTACGCGACAAAGCATTGTTGCTCGCACCTATGGAAGATATTACCGATGCTTCTTTTCGTTACATTTGTAGGTCATACGGGGCTGATTTGGTATATACGGAGTTTGTACCTTCTGAAGGACTCATACGAAATATTAGCTCCAGTATGAAAAAAATGCGCATTGGTGAACAGGAGCGACCTGCAGGAATTCAATTATATGGCCATATTGTTGACAGTATGGTTGAATCAGCCAAAATTGCAGCCACTCTAAATCCTAATCTGATTGATATAAATTGCGGTTGCCCTGTGCGAAAGATAGCGACTCGCGGAGCTGGTGCTGGTCTTTTACAAAATATTCCTCTAATGATTGAGATGGTCACAAAAATTGTTAAAGCTGTTGATGTTCCTGTTACTGTTAAAACGAGGCTAGGTTGGGACGACCAATCAAAAATAATTGTAGACGTGGCTGAAAGACTTCAGGATACTGGAATAAAAGCGCTTACCATTCACGGCCGCACACGTGCTCAACTGTATACAGGACAGGCTGACTGGACTTTAATTGGTGCTGTTAAAAACAATCCGAGAATGCATATTCCAATTATTGGTAATGGTGATATTATAAGTGCTGAAACCGCTTCCGACGCATTTAATAAATTTGGCGTTGATGGCATTATGATCGGCCGTGCTACTATTGGACGACCATGGATTTTTAAGGAGATACGGCACTATTTAGATACTGGTGAATTATTGCCCGATATGGGTGTTAGAGAACGAGCAGACCTGGCAAAAATGCAAATGCAAAAATCGATTGAATATAAAGGAATGCCTCGTGGACTTTATGAAATGCGACGGCATTTATGCAATTATTTTAAAGGTTTGCCTCACTTTAAAGATTATAAATTACGATTGGTAACCTCAATGGAAATAAGCGAAATAGAAGCAACTCTCGATGAGATTGTTGAAAGATATGGAGGGAATACGGAATGTTAATCGCAGTGGCGATGAGGAGTGTTGATTGCCGTGGAGTAAAATGGGTTTTGGGGAAGTGTTAAATGAACAATGGTATATTAAATGCTTTAAAAAAAGCTTCTGCTTACATGTTTAAGAAACTAAGCTGGTCTCATTCTTTCGGCTCTACTCGGATGATCCATATTAAAATGCAAACCTCGACTTTCTTTGCGATCACTGGCGTTTTTAATAATTAAATACGCAACGTTTATTAAGTTTCGTAATTCACAAAGACGTTTTGAAAGTACTGATTTTTTATAAAAGTCTTCGGTCTCAAGATAAATAATCTCTAAACGTGAAAGGGCTCTATCGAGTCGCTTATCGCTTCTCACAATACCAACATAATTACTCATTAGTTGTCGTACCTCACGCGAGTTTTGAGTAACCATAATCATTTCAAGGGGGAAGCTGGTTCCTTCATAATTCCAAATTGGAACCTCTTTACACCATCCAATATGCTGTATTTTCTCAGTGGCATCCATGACAGCCCTATTAGCAAATACAAGAGCCTCTAAAAGTGAATTAGAAGCTAATCTATTTGCACCATGCAAGCCAGTTGATGAAACTTCTCCAGCTGCATATAATTGATGAATACTTGTTTCTCCGTTTTCATCAACCCGAATACCTCCACATTGATAGTGTGCTGCTGGAATTACGGGGATCATATCTTTTGAAATATCAATATTGAGAGATAAGCACTTCTCATTTATATTAGGGAAATGATGAAGTAATTTTTCTTTATCAAGATGTCTGCAATCAAGATATACAAAATCATCACCTCTCTTTTTCATTTCATTATCAATAGCACGTGCCACAATATCACGTGGAGCAAGTGATCCTCGAGGATCGTAGTGATGCATAAATTCATCACCATCCCACCCACGAAGTATTCCCCCATCACCGCGCATTGCCTCGGTAATTAGATACGATGGCCGTTCACCCGGATTATATAATGAGGTCGGATGAAACTGAAAAAACTCCATATTCTCAACAATTCCCTTTGCACGGTAAACCATAGCAATGCCATCGCCTGTTGCAATATTGGGATTAGTAGTCGTCTCATACACATTACCGGAACCACCTGTGGCAATAATGCATACTTTGGAAAGTACCCGATTTACTTCTTTATTCTTTAAATTTAATACATAAGCTCCATAGCATTCAATATCCTTATGTATGCGCTTTACCAATTTCCCTAAATGATGCTGAGTGATTAGCTCAATGGCAAAATGGTACTCAAGTATTGTAATGTTAGCATGTTTTTTAACTTGTTCTGTTAATGCTCTTTGAATTTCAAATCCAGTATTGTCTTTATGATGAAGAATTCGATTTTCAGAATGACCGCCTTCTCGTCCAAGTTCATAGGCTCCATCAGCCGTTTTATCAAATTTAACGCCCCATTTAGTGAGTTCTTCTATACATGCCGGAGCCTCCTTTATTACCAGTTCAACAATACGTTTATTGCAAATACCATCGCCTGCAATAAGCGTATCTGCAATATGCTTTTCGAAATGATCATAGTTAGCAGTAACCGACGCTATGCCGCCTTGAGCATAGCGGGTATTACTTTCTTCAATCTTGTTTTTTGTAACAATTAGAACTTTACCTTTCTCGGCAGCTTTAAGTGCAAAACTTAGTCCAGCTATGCCAGAACCTATAACTAAAAAATCGACTTCAATATTCATTTTAAATTTTCGTTGAACAAATTTAGAAAGAAATTTGGTGAATTTCTATTTCATAAAACATAAAGTATAACAATCGTTAAATAAATGCTTGAAAAAGAAATTGAACAACTAACATATTTATTAAATTATTTATGCACAATCATACACCAAAGATATATCTCTTTGTAAAATACTTAAGTATGTATAGATTTAATATCAGTCGCTTCGATGACAATTCGATAATTGATTCTGCACAATAATACACCAAGAACAAATTTTATACTAAAATACCAAAGCTGCTGGCTGAGGCTCTCGCCGCGGAGAATGCCTCAGCGTCATGCTTCCATTGATATAAGAGATTTGTTTTCATTAAAAAATAGTAAATATTCTAAGAGGTGTACAATTATAGAATATCAATTATTAAAAACTCAAAAAGCTGCAATTTTGCAGCTTCTTGAGTTTTTTAATGATATATAAATCTATTTAATCTGAATAACCTTATAATTTAGTAATTGTTCATTTACTAAAATCTTCAAATAATATAAACCAGGTTGCATGCCTTTCTCAGCAGCGAGTACCTCATATGAATATGCACCTGATTCTTGAGAAGTATTTACTAATGTATTTACCAACTTTCCTGTATTGTCAATAATATCGATACGAACCTGAGCTGATTTTGGCAAATTATAATTTAATGTAAAGCTCGTACTGTATGGATTTGGTTGTGTAGATAGTGTAATCTCTTCATTCATTAATAAATCCGACGATTCCTCATCAGTAGATTTTAAATTTTTTTCTAAATCACCATAATATGCAACACGTACAATCTGGGTTTTATCTCCATTAACACTCTCAATTACAGTTAACAGTGGATATCTTACCTTTTTACAATACCAACGATACGTTATGTTATTTACACCACCACAATTACCAAATGCTTCGCTTCGTATTTCTTTAAGTCGTACCACATTTTTTACCGTTCCATTAGGAAGTATTAATGTACCGTAAGCATCTAATTCAAGTCTATAGCTTCCTAAGATAGGTGTTTGAGAAGACGCATTTGTAGAATTTCCTGAAAAGGTTCCTTCATACACATCTCCATATCTAAATGGGAAAACCATTTTCACAAAAGGTTCGTCATACTCAATAATTGAATTACCACAAGCAGCAACACCAAACTCTTCAACTTTGTCTTTGCTTACTTTAAAATAAAATTTACTCTCCCATTCTTGAATTACTGTATTTGCATCTTCAATATCTTTTCCTGCTGGTGTATCACTTGCTTTAAGCATATGACTTGTTAAGTCGCTGTTTGAAGTGAGTGCAGAGAAATCCCAGGTAACGTTTGAACCCGCAACTCCTTCTGAAAGATTATTGTCAGCAATAATAAAATGATGATTATCGCCTGCACGTAATGCATGTGTTTCAAAGGTCATAGCAAATTGTGCTCCTACAAAAAAACTGCATGTAATAAATAATCCGATCGTAGTTATTATGCTTTTCATAATTTGAGTTTTAATTTAATTATTCACTAAATGTTTAATAAACTTAAATTTACTACAATTGTTCTTAAAGTACAACAATTGTAGACTTTTTTTTCACTTTAGAACATTTTATTATTGTTAAAATGGTATCTCATCGGCTGAAGGTCATAAAAATTAATATCTTTGTCATATAAAATGATTTAAACTCAGTGAATATAAGCGAAATAGAAATAATGTTCAGCAAATTCAACAATCTCAGAGTTGTTGTGATTGGCGATGTAATGCTAGACTCCTATATTTGGGGTAAAGTGAAGAGAATATCGCCAGAAGCTCCAGTACCAGTAGTATCAGGTCTAAAACGAGAGTATCGCTTAGGAGGTGCTGGTAATGTTGCGTTAAATATTCAGTCTCTTGGTGCAAAACCCATTCTATGTGGTGTTATTGGAACAGACGACAAGTCAAAGATTTTCTGTGACTTAATGAAAGAGAGCCAACTCGATATTAAAGGAATATTCAACGATGAAACGCGACCTACAACCATAAAAACAAGAATTATAAGCGACAACCATCATTTACTACGAATAGATGATGAAACAACCGAAGCTATAAACTCAACTATTGAGAATGAAATTTTATGTTTCATTAAAGATCAAATTGAGAACAAAAAAACTGATGTAATTATTTTTGAGGATTATGATAAGGGCTTAATTAGCGTTAATATTATTAATGAAATAGTCGAGCTTGCTACCAAGAAAAAAATCCCAATTTTAGTTGATCCAAAGAAAAGGAACTTCTTAAACTATAAAGGAGTTAGTCTGTTTAAACCCAATTTTAAAGAGTTTGCCGAAGGCAATAAACAAGATTTAAAGAAAGGTGATTTTAAAAGCATGTTTGTTCAATCAAAAATATTTATGGAAAAAATGAATATAAAAAATATGCTTATAACAATGGCCGAGTTAGGTATATTCGTATGTGATGGAAAAAACTACACCCATGTTCCTGTTAATGGAAAAATTGAAATTACGGATGTAAGTGGTGCAGGAGATACTGTTATTAGTGTTGTTGCATTATGTTTGGCTTGCGGTATGGATTTGAAAGATATTGCTTTTATTGCAAACTATGCCGGAGGTTTAGTTTGTGGTAAGCCTGGTGTTGTACCGATTACTAAAAACGAATTGTTACATAAATTTTTAAATAGTTAAGGTTCGATAAATCTAAACTGACTAGCCTTTATCATGCAAAAATAATACGCCTATACAAAAGTTCTGTTCTTATCTCTTCAACTTTATATAGCAAATTTTTCATAAACTCGTCTTTAGTCATTTTGCAATTTATTTAAATTGATTCTACCCATGAGTAAAACTGTTCTCGTTATTGGTGCTGGATTTGGCGGACTTTGTACAGCTTTACGCCTCGCAAAGAAAGGATATAATGTTGAAATTGCAGAAAAACATTCACAAGCTGGCGGACGCCTAAATCAAATTAAAAAAGATGGTTTCACATTTGATATTGGTCCTAGTTTTTTTAGTATGTCTTATGAATTTGAACAATTCGCAAAAGACTGCAATATTCAGTTGCCATTTAAGCACTACCCACTCGATCCTTTATACACGGTGCATTTGAGTAAAAATGACAAAACCTATTCATTGAATAAAGATTTTAGCAAACTTAATGATCAATTTAAGAGTATAGAACCTAACTTTGAGAAAAAGATGCAGGCTTATATGAAAAAAAGCAAGGCACTCTTTGATGATACTTTTGAGTTAATTATCAGAAAAAATTACGACTCCGTTTTTACCTACATCTTAACGCTTTTGCAGGTTAATCCTGCGCATCTGCCTCTTTTGGCGCGTAATTTTTGGCAACAAGTTGCACATCATTTTTCTTCTGATGATGTGCGTGAAATAATCTCATTAGTTGCATTCTTTCTAGGGAGAACTCCTTTTGATACATCTTCAATATACACCCTTCTCTCATACACCGAATTCGCTCATGACGGTTATTCAAATGTAGAAGGAGGAATGTATAAAATTACAGAAGGCATGGTACAAGAGTTAGCTAAAGAAAATGTTCACATCACTTATAATACAGAAATTGTTAGTCATAAATACAAGGGAGACCAATTAGAATCGGTTTTTGATGCCAATGGAAAAGAAAAGAAAGCGTATATTTTTGTTATTAATTCAGATGCCGCAGCTTTTAGAGGTACCGTTTTTCAACGATCTGAATTCACAAAAGAAAAACTCGATAAAAAAAAATGGACCATGGGGGCACTCACCATTTATCTTGGTCTTAAATGTAAACTGCCTCAAGTACATCACCACAACTATTATTTAGGAAATAACTTTCGAGAATATGCTGATAAGGTATTTAAGAACCCGAGTACAATGGAGAAACCTTACTATTATGTAAATGTACTCTCAAAATCAAATTCAGATTGTGCACCTGAAGGTTGTGAAGGACTTTTCTTTGTATGCCCTGTACCCGATTTACGATATAAAACAGATTGGTCTGATAGAGATCAAATAGTAGATAGCATTATTTCGGACTTTTCAAAACGCATAAAACAAAATATTAAGCCTGAAATAATATCTAAAACTGTTTTTACTCCTATCGAATGGCAAAACCAATTTAATCTTCATCGTGGGAGTGGCCTCGGACTATCTCCAGATCTAATGCAGATAGGTGCTTTTCGACCAAAAAATTATGACGAAAAATATAATAATGTTTTTTATGTGGGTGCATCAACACTACCTGGAACAGGATTACCAATGATGATTATTAGCTCAAAATTAGTGTTGGAACGAATTGAAAAACTGGTCTAGTTAGAGTGCTGCTTAAAGTCGCGCTTTGTCTAAATTAAACAATCAAAAATTAGTGTTATCAACCGTGTAGGTATATTCAATTTGATTTTCCGAGATGATTTTCTTTGTCCAATTATTAATTTCCATAACATCGGTCTTAACTTTTAATGAGCCTTTATAAATTTCAAACTCTGTAAATACATCTTTCATTTTAATATCATCAACAGCTTCAACTTCTCTTACTAGTTTTATTTCATTACTATCAATAATATCTCTTTGAAAGGCTTCTTCATAATTATGACCATATTTAATCATAGCTGACATGCGAACTTCAATAGCAACCGAACATTTGTTCTGAACATAAAAATTGGTTTCATAATAATCTTTCTTGCATGATGCGATAATTGCAATTAGAAATATTCCGATAATAATATGTATTGATCTTTTCATAATACTAATTTTAGAATTTTTATATTCAAAAACCTGTGTTATATTAAATCTCAGATTATAATTCTATTACCCATTTTCCCTGCGAGCTCGTTCTTAATCTGAGTTAACGTTAAGATGCGATTTAATAGCTCTGTTTTTATATCCTCTTCCGCATTATTTTCTTGCGCTTGCTTTAGTTTTTTTCTTGAATCAGCAATGGCCGAAATAATATACATCTGCTTATATGCAACAACGGTTTCGGGCACCAATTCTTTTATCATATCTTCCTCGCCTCGCACATAACTTCCTCTTTTTTCCCATATTTTACTAAGGCCATATTCATTACTTGTTAATACGTCAATAGCAAGCTGTGAAACTAATTCGTCAGGATGATTTATGAAATATTTATCTTCTAGAATAATATTCTTGCTCATTGCTTGTCTGAACTCATTAAAAATTATTAAACATACTGGCTGTAAAAATTCTAATTCGTCTTCTATAAGAGTTGAAATGATAAATTGATTTGTTGTTGTAATATATTCTGTTTTATCACCTGTTAATTCATCTTCTTCTATCTGGCTAAAAATGGTATGCTGCCCATATTTAATCATTAAACGTATCATCTCTCGCTCTATGCGTTCTTCAGGACGACTACTCGTAAGAAATTGTCGGTTTTGTTCTTGTGTTTTCTCTTTTACAACATCATTAGCAATGGTACTCGGTTTACCATATCTTTTTTCTGATTCACGTCGTCTTTTTTTATTGATCTCATTATGTAATACATCCTCTTTTACATTAAGCATTTGAGAGCAACTACGAATGTATTCAGCCCGAACAATTAGCTCAGGAATTAATGATATACTATGAGCAATATCTGTAATCACTTCGGCTCTATGAACCGGATCATTTTTTGATTCACCAAGCAACAGATTTGTTTTGAATGTAACAAAATCACTTTGGTGCTTATCTATATACTCAACAAATTCAATAGTGCTTACTTTTTTAGAATATGAATCAGGATCATCGCCATCAGGTAATAAAACTACTTTAACATTAAGACCTTCTTCAAGAACTAAATCAATACCACGCAAAGATGCTTTAATACCTGCTTTGTCACCATCATATAAAATGGTGAGGTTATTTGTAAAACGCTTTATAAGACGGATTTGTTCTTGAGTCAATGAGGTTCCTGACGAGGCTACTGTATTTTCAATACCCGATTGATGCATGGCAATAACATCCATATATCCTTCAACAAGGAAACAACAATCGGATTGAACTATGGCTCGACGTGCATGTGTAAGCCCATAAAGAACTTTGCTCTTATGATAAATTTCAGTTTCGGGCGAATTAAGATATTTAGCTGCCTTTTCGTCTTTTTTCATTATTCGGCCACCAAACCCGATAACCTTGCCTGACAAACCATGAATAGGAAAAATTACACGACTATGAAACCGATCGAACATTCGTCCATCTTCGCGCTCAATTGACATTCCAGTACTAACTAAATACTTTGCTTTATATCCTTCGCTAATTGCTCTTTTTGTAAAGGTTTCAAAACCATCTAAGCTATATCCTAACTCAAATTTATCAACCATATTATCACTAATACCACGCTCCCTAAAATAGCTCAAAGCAACACTTCGTCCTTCATCGGTATTATGCAAATTCTCTTTAAAAACTTTTGCAGCATAATTGGTTACTACAATCATACTTTCAACTTCATCGTGGCGTTCAATATCTTCGGGTGTTTGCTCGCGCTCCACAATTTCAATACCATATTTTTTGGCAAGAAATTTTAACGATTCAACATACGACATGTGTTCATGCTCCATAATGAAATTTACAGCATTTCCCCCTTTACCGCATCCAAAACATTTGTATATACCCTTGGCAGATGATACATTAAAAGAAGGCGTTTTTTCATTGTGAAATGGACATAATCCTTGGTGATTTACGCCTCGCTTTTTCAGACTGACAAAATCCTGCACCACATCAACAATGTCAATGGCGGCAAATATTCGGTCAATGGTGGCCTGATCAATCATTTTAATTATATTGATTATTAAGCGTATATTACTGAAATAGAGAACCGCTAATTTATGAAAATTATTAGCCAAAATTGATTTTGTTCATTACTTTATTTGATTCTGCATAATTGTACAACACTTAGATATTTACTGATTTTTAAAGAAGCCAAATCTCTTATATATCAATGAAAGAATGACACTGAAGTGCTTCCTCCTTTTGTATTTTATATTGAAAATGGTACATGGTGAACAATTAAACAGAATCGACAATTATTTTTATAAAATAGAATTCGTACATTTGTATAAATCATTTAAAACATATTTTATGTTAGCATTTAGTATGCATTAAATTTTTAAATTGATGTAATTAATGAAACATCTAGTAATATTATCGGGAGCGGGAGTTTCAGCAGAGAGTGGTATAAGTACATTTCGCGACAGTGATGGCTTATGGGAACAATATGATGTTATGCAAGTAGCATCCATTCAAGGATGGCAGCAGGATCCCGAACTAATGCTTCGGTTTTATAATGAGCGAAGGAGACAATTAAAAGAAGTTCTTCCGAATTCGGCTCATAACACACTTGCTGAAATGCAGAATGATTATACCATTTCTATAATCACACAAAACGTTGATAATTTACACGAACGAGCTGGCAGTAATAAAGTGTTACACTTACATGGTATTTTAACACAAGCTCGTAGTTCGTTAGATAGCAAATTAATTTATGAAATAGGATATAATGATATATTATGGGGACAAAATTGTATTAAAGGATCACAGATTCGCCCAAATATAGTATGGTTTGGAGAGGATGTACCAGCTATTGAAGAGGCGATAAATATAGTGCAATCAGCCGATATTTTTACTGTTATTGGCTCTTCATTAAATGTTTATCCAGCTGCTGGACTAGTGAAATATATAGCTCCGAATGTTCCTATGTTTGTTATTGATCCGAAAGAGGTAAGCATTCATAAACCTATAAATTGCACATTCATTAAGGAACAGGCCGCAATAGGAGTAGCAATGTTGCGCGACCTTTTATTGACATTATAATATAAATACAAATTTATGAATTCATGCGCGATTCAATGATGGGAATTATCCATTCCATCTGTTGTTCTTTAGTAAATTTGCTATTGTCAAGAATTATAGCATTATCGGGTTTTCGCAGCGGGCTCTCTGCACGCGTTTCATCAATATAATCGCGGCGAACAAGTCCATCTTTAACTTCTTTAAATGTAGTGCAAATACCTTTTGAACGTAGTTCATCATATCTACGTTGAACACGAATATCTGGATCAGCTGTCATAAAGATTTTAAGCTCTGCATTAGGAAAAACAACAGTGCCAATATCACGACCATCCATTACTATTCCTTTTTCATGGCCCATACGTCTTTGCAACTCTACCATTTTTTCTCTTACTGCTTTTTCTGAAGCAATTATGCTTACATTATCTGAAATATCTTTTCGGCTTCTTATAGCTTCTTCAACATTTATTTCATTAAGCCAAGTTTCAGATATTGATGTGGTCTGATTATACTTGAAACGAATATTTATTTTATCCAATAAAACAGAAAAATGCGTTCTCAAAATAATGCCATCTTTAATACCTCCATTGTCAATAAAAAATAAAGTGCAAGCACGATACATTGCTCCTGAATCGACAAATATATAATTTAACTTTTTTGCAATGGCTTTCGCAAAAGTACTCTTACCACACGACGAATAGCCATCAACAGTAATGATTATAGCCTTGTTATTTGTTGTCACTTAATTTCTTTTTTATTATAAAAATCAGAAATATTTGTGCTAAGTGAAATATAATTTGTTGCACCTGCAATATGATAATCAGCACTACCATAACTGATCTGAAATTTTGAGATTCGAATACCAAAGCCCCATGACAAACCTACTGTTGAGAGCTTCTTTTCAATTTTAAGTTCTTGCCTACGCTGATAGTTATAACCTGCACGAATAAAGAAATTTTCAATAGGTATAAATTCAAATCCTACAATTACATGTCGCATTATCTTATCAGCACTATTCTCCACTATACTTTCAAAAACACTAAATAGCCCACCCGAAACATATCCAACTGATGTAGGCCTATCTTTTTCAAACTGCTCAACGCTAATCGTTGTAGGATCATTTAACAATGATGTATCCGCTTCATTATTTAATAAAGAGTTGTAGTGCATTTTTGGGCGTTGCAACTGCTGCGCTGTTAGCGTTATGCGAAAAGGGGCATGCTTAAAACGATAGCTTGATCCAAGTAATATTTCAAAAGGAAGTCGCTCTTGCTGTCCTGTATATGATAACAATTGAACACCAAGGTTGCGAAACACCAAAGCTGAACTAAATAATTTGTCGTTTGAACGCCAAGTTGCGCCTATATCAGTGGCAATTCCGTATGACTGATATTTTTCCAGATACGAAAGTATAGGTTTCAAATTAACGCCTATTGTGAGATTGCTATCAAATTGATGTGAGTAAATTACGTTTAGTGCGTATTCTGTTGCTCCAAAATGTCCAATTATAGTACCTGTTGCATCGGTTTCAGTAAAACTCCCATAATTTACATAATGTATTCCAAAAGCTAAATTATTATTATTTTTTAATGCCATTGCATAGCTGAAAAAACCATAATTAATATCGGTAAAATAGTCGGCATAATTCATTGAAAGGTGGTTCGACATTTGATTATTTAACAACGATGGATTCTGAAAAATCATTCCCGGATCGTCATCTTGTAAAGAAATTAATTTACCTCCCATAGATGCTACTCTTGCCGAGTTTGGTAAATTAAGAAATTGATAGGTACTATTACCTCCAACTTGTGCATGAAGCGGTTGAATTAGTAATAGTATAAGCGATGTATATGATAAATATAATCTCAATTTTGTATTTTATTTAGCGCAAAAATAGATAAAGCCTTTAAATATATTCAATTTGAACAAGTGTTTTTAATATACTATGCAATAACGACATGTTGAGTCAAATTAGTATGAACAATAGTCATTAAAAATCATAGAGTTAAATGATTAATAATTATAAACTTAGCATTCTGAGCCCATTTTTGATACTCACTATTAGTATGGGGGTAACTTTCAATAAACGCTAACAAATGATCAAGTTCAAAGCTTGTAGAAGGAATTGCTCGTCCAGTTAATGAGGCATCAAATGAGTTTGTTACCTGTTCGTAATGCCCTTTGGTAGGTACTGTCATTATAGGTTTCTGCATGTACATGGCCTCGCATATCGATTCAAAACCGGCAGAAGTTGCATAAGCCTTACAGCCTGCCATATAATTAAGAAATGATACATCGTCTAAGCTATGCCAAATAAGATTAGGCGCTATTTGTCGTTCGGATACATTGTCGCGGATATCGCTAAAATAGTGCAGCTCGTGCTGCGGATTTCGTATATGCCAGTCAAGTAATTCTTTTTTATAACCTTCATTCAGTATATATGCTAATAAATAATTCCTATTATGTGCTTTTATTGTAAAAATCTCGCTTCGTAATAAGGGAGGAACAACTACTAATCTTTTTTTATCATAGTCAGCGAGTGGTCTGAAAGATAAAGCTAATAGTTTATCTGCCCGTAAACAAGTTAATTTAGTATTGAGTTTTAAAAAAAAGGAATCAAATAATTTTCCTTTGGGAAGATCAAAACTTGGATGTAAAACAAGAAGTTGATGTCCAATACAAATATGTTTATACGATGGCTTATACTTCTTAAAATACAAGCCTCCCAGCAACTCATAAAAATTAATTACAATCTCAGTATCCGAATTTTTAAGCACTTCATCTATGGTATGCATACTCTTAAAATAAATACGCCACCTTTTAATATTAAACCATAAAGATTTTAATATCAATATACCTTTACCCTCTTTATCAATAATAAAATTAGGACTTTCAAATGTAATTACGGGTAAATAAATTTTATCATAGAAGAAGTCAGGAATTTTTCTTTGAACACTAGTACCAACCAGTATAGCAACTACCTCATGACCTTCTGATATAAGCATTTCACGCAAAGTAATTGCTTGTGTCATGTGGCCTCTGCCTTCCCCTTGAATAAGAAAAGCAAATTTCATTGTGCAAAACTTTTGTTTTGTAAAATCATTTTTTATTCCGTAACAATATTTACTATGGCATCTTTGTTTTCAAACTCAACTAATTGATTATAGTATATAATTTGCCACTCCCCTTTATAGTCTTCAACCAGAGCCGTGAGCGATTCAACCCAATCACCCGAATTCATATACAATATATTGCCATAATATTCTTTTGCTGGATGATGTATATGACCACAAATAATACCTTCACATTTTTTAGAGTTGGCAAGTTTAACAAGACTTTCTTCGTAATTAGAAATATAAGAAACTGCCGATTTTACTTTGTTTTTTATGGCTTGCGATAAAGAATAATATGGAAGTCCTTTGAGCATTCTTCTTTTATTATAAATCTTATTTATCCAAAGTAAAAAAGTATATCCAATATCTCCTAGATGTGCTCCATTTCAGTTTGCTTGTTATACTATCAAAAATATCACCTTGTACAACATAGAATTTTTTCCCGTTATTTTCGTAAACAATATCTTTCTGAAGATGAATATTTCCTAAAGAGAATGGGATAATATTATCTAAAAAATCATCATGATTACCGCGCAAATAGTATACTTCAGTTTTAATTGTTTGCATCATTTTAAGTACAACAAAAAAAACGAGTGTGTTTTTTCTGCCACGTTCCGTTCTTCTGTAAACGCCAGCCATCAATAATATCAACATTAAGAATGAGTGTATCGCAATTTTTTTTTTCAAAAAGCGAACTAACTCTTTTGCTTTATAATCAGCTGTTCCATGATGAACATCTGAAATAACAATTGTTTTATAGTGATTCTTAGTTAGCATTTTTTCAAAAAATAATATAAATTGACTGTTAAATATACTGATATATATCTAAATTAACCAATAACACTTAAATACTTATAATTGAAGTGTAATTTTTTCTCCCAAAATAGTAATCAATTTATTGAATATATAAAACATAAAATTTCACTTTAATTCAGTAGGACGATATTTTAATAACTACCGGTAAATCACACGGAATAACATGTCATACTGATTGTTGCGGCAAAATTATCATTGAAAACTTAAGCCAATGCACAAAAAATTAAGCGCAATGTTTTTTTAAAATAATTATTGGTGTATAATTTGAGGGAATCATTCTTTTTTTTTATTATTTATGATACTTGTAAAATGATTTGATTTAACAAAAAATGTATATTTTAGCAGCAACAAAAATGTAAAAACATGATAGAAATACTTCAGAATCCAATCGACTTTATCTTGCATCTTGATACGTATCTAGAACAAATCGTAAACTCTTATCAAACCTGGACCTATCTGATCTTATTTCTCATCATTTTTTGTGAAACAGGTTTAGTCGTTACTCCTTTCTTACCAGGTGATTCATTGCTATTTGCGGCTGGTGCAGTAGCTGCCTTACCTAGCAATCCAATTAATATATATGTGCTTGTACCATTATTATTGTGTGCAGCCCTTATTGGCGACAATACCAATTATTGGATTGGCCATTTTTTTGGCGAAAAAGTATATGAGAAAGACTATAAGCTTATTAAGCGCAAATATTTAGATCAAACACATGCATTCTATGAAAAACATGGTGGCAAAACACTAATTGTGGCTCGCTTTATGCCTATAATACGAACCTTTGCACCATTTGTGGCTGGGGTAGGTAAAATGAAATATCCCCGTTTTTTAACTTTCTGTATTGCAGGTAATATTCTGTGGGTAAATTCATTAGCTTTTGCTGGATACATTTTTGCAAACAATGAATTTGTTAAAAACAACTTCTCTGTAATTATCTTGGCTATTATATTTGTATCACTACTTCCTCCAATAGTTGCTATTATAAAGGAAAGCCTAAAACCAAGTATATAATTGCTGTCTTTAAATAGTAATTGAAATTGTATTAATTAATTCTGCATAATTGTACATTTATTGTTTTACCCTATATTGTCAAACATTTTCGTCCCATTCGGGATTCTCATTGTTTTTTTTATATCATTCTATCGAAATATCAGCCCTGACGGGCTTTGCTTTTATTTAAAATCTTGTGAAAATATCATATTACTAAGCTAAAGCATGACGTTGGTGAATGATAATGTAGAATCAGACTGAATTATAGTAATTGCAAAAATTAAATCTTTTAGGTATTCTTAAGCATTGTTGTCCGGTAAAGATTTTAGAGTAGGATACTAAAAGCACCCTACTCTTTTTTTTAGTAGATTTGGTTCGCTAAAACATCATTCTACTATGGACAAAACTACACATTTTTTTGGCACATCCGTTTTCTGACAGCTGATTTCATTGATAGAGCCCAATATCATAACCAAGGTCAACAAAAGATAGCAACTCGGATCGATATGTCAAGAAATTCAAAACAAAAGACCACCTTATAAGTATGCTATTTTGCGCCTTTGCCAAATGCACATCATTGCGCGAAGTTTCAGGTGCTATGC
>JBBRXJ010000047.1:0-27731 GCA_038248505.1 Bacteroidales bacterium | reverse complement strand
CTGAAGAGGATATTGCTGAATTGAAAAGGCAAGAAATTCCAGCTACTTTTGTAGTATGCCCTAATTCAAATCTTTTTATTGAAAAAAAAATACCTGATATAGAACTGTTTATGCGTCAGGAATTACCTATTGCTATTGGAACAGATGGCTTGTCTTCTAATTCATGTTTATCGATACTTGATGAGATGAAAACTATTTCACAACATTTTAGGAGGATTGCTCTCGAAACGATGTTGAATTGGGCCACTTTAAATGGTGCAAAAGCTCTTGGAATTGATCATAACTTTGGAAGTTTTGAAAAGGGAAAAAAACCAGGCATCAATCTCATTGCTCATATGGATTTGCAGTCAATGAAACTCCGTGAAGAAAGCTTCGTTAAAAGATTAGCTTAATATGTGATTTGATATATCTAGATAATTTTTTTTAGTTTTTTTTGCTTTAATACACCATTAAAATTATCATTTAAAACCGCCACGGCGGTAAACACTAAATATTCTATGGCTACTTTTCTTTTTGATCAAGTTATTTTTGGACCCGTTAAGAGTCGTAGGTTAGGTGTTAGTCTTGGTATTAACCTGCTCCCTGATGGAACGAAATATTGTAACTTTAACTGTATTTATTGTGAGTGTGGTTGGACTGCCGCTTATCAAGGTAAGGAGATGGATTTTCCTTCATTAGATTTAGTCGTTAGTTTGCTTGATAGTCGTTTAGAAGAGATGGCGCTGAATAATACGGCACTCGATGTAATTACTTTTGCAGGCAATGGTGAACCAACAATGCATCCCAAATTTTCAGATATTCTTGATCAAACTATACTCTTGCGTAACAAATGGTATCCTAAGGTTAAGATTGCCGTGCTTTCAAATGCTACTGGTATTCTAAAAGAATCGGTATTTAACGCACTTAAAAAGGCCGATAGGAATATTCTAAAATTAGATGCTGGGAGCGAAAAGTTGTGCCGCTTAATTAACAAACCTTCTGATGCGTATCATCTTAATCAGATTGTAGATCGTCTTAGGCAATTTAATGGCAATGTAATTATTCAAAGTATGTTTTTACGTGGTACTTTTGATGGTATAAGTGTTGATAATACTACAGATGAAGCAATAATGCTTTGGTTGCAGCAAATTATTAAAATACAACCTCAAAGTGTGATGATATATTCGCTTGATAGAGATACCCCTGCTCACGATTTAGAGAAGGTTTCTTCAGCGGATTTGTTACTAATTGCTGAGCGTGTTAAAGCTTTAGGTATAGAGGTTGTGTCAACATAACTAGGTTCTTGTGTTTTGTTTTTTTGAGATGATATTAATTTGAAAATTAAAAATATGTTTAGCAAACGTTTTACTTTTGTTATAATTATGAGAAATCAAATCAAGCCTTTTTCGATGAGAGCTGATAGAATCATTTTTGTCATTCTCTTTTTGTTAGTTATGCTAATATCATCTGTATGTTCCGTTAATAGTTATACGCAGCAGTATGAGAGTAAATCCATCACTGTAAAGGAATTTTTAGAACGTCCTTTTAATTTTGTTCCAAGTATTAAAAATTTTAATGCAAGTATGTCACCATCTTATAAAATGCAAAGATATCGTATGCTTAAACCTCCTATTGATACTATTTACCGCTTTTATAAAGGTAAAAATGAAATATTCTTACAACGTTCAAAGCATGACGAATCCATGTTTGCTGGTAGTATATCGAGTAAAAAGATTCAGATGCAAAATGGGATACAGATTGGTATGTATAAAAAAGATTTTCTTTGTCGTTTTGATGGCCTAATGCAGCGCGAGAGTGATACTATTAAATTGAAGCATTCAGACGTGAATTATTGCTTTACATTTATTTTTAAAAACGATAAATTGGTATTAGTAAAGATTGATAATAAGTGAGTATTTACGTGGTTTTCATAAGTGGTGCTAGTGGGCAATCTTAAAAATTTCTTTTAGCAATAGTTTTATTACAAATCATCAAAATTAAATCCCCCTTTTAATAATCTATCAGATTGTATTGCTTCATGTAATTTTATTTCGTCTAAAAAACAAAACTTTTTATTGGCTTCAAAAATATCGCAATCGTTTTCTTTCATGTATTTTGCTAATACTTCTGCATTTCTATATCCGATGTATGGCAGTAAGGCTGTGGTAATGGAAGGACTTTTTAGAAGCAAATGAAAGGTCTTCTGATTATTTACGCTTAGATTTTTTAGCATGTTTTCCTTAGCTGTTTGGCATGCCGATATTAATAGTTCGAAGCTTTCAAGTACGGCATCGCCAATAGAAGGCAAGTAGGCATTGAGTTCTAAACATCCTTGTGCGCAAAGTGAAGTAATTAGTACATCGTTGCTATATACTTTATGTGCAATACTAATGAGATATTCTGCAATTACTGGGTTTACTTTACCTGGCATTATTGAGCTACCAGTTTGCCGTGCAGGAATAGTTATTTGATTTTGGGCTATATCTGAGGAGAGTAATCGTATGTCTGATGCCATTTTCTCTAGATTAACGGCTAAAGCTTTTAGTATTGCATGTATCTCAACAATTGCATCGTGGTTCGATGTAGTATCGTATAAGTTTTCACTGCGAGTAACAGGCAATCCAGATGTTTTTTGCAGCGTTCGTGTTACTTCCATTACAAAATAGCGAGGTACTGCAATAGAACTTCCTGTAGCACTTCCTCCCAAATTTACAAGTTTAATTCGCTCAAAACATTTTGATACGCGCCACCAATCGCGCGAAAAGGCATCACTATAGGTGCTAAAAAGTCTGCCGAATGATGATGGAACGGCCTCTTGCATTTGAGTGTAGCCTGGACGCAGAATATGTCTGAATTCTTTCTCTAGGCCTTCGGTTTCGGACCGCATTTCATTAATAGTCTGCTCAAGCGTATTGGCTGATCTCATTATTGCAATATGAAGTGCCGTAGGTACTGTATCATTTGTTGACTGAAAGAGATTGGCATCTTCAATAGGATCAATAATGCTATATTCTCCAGGTCTATGACCGATAATTTGTAATGCTCTATTTGCAATAATTTCATTGATGTTCATATTGATACTGGTTCCAGCACCGCCTTGTTGAGAAGGAACAATAAAATTATCGAAATGCTCGCCTTTAGATACCTCTATTGCTGCTTCTTTTAATGCTTCTAAATGCTTTTTAGTGGGTGAATGAATCTTTTTTAATCGGTCATCTTGTGGATACTTTTGATTTAAATTAATGAGATACGATTCTATAGTGGTATAACATGCTAGTTTTACTGTACCCATAGCCATATACCATTCCTTTTTAAAGGAACTTTTGTTTGGGAAGTTGTGGCAAGCTCGCATGCTATGGATTCCATAAAGCGTATTGGCACGCAAGCTAAGCTCTCCTATATAGTCTTTTTCTGTTCTCATAAAGCAAAGATATTAAAAATGGAGGAGTAATGGATATTTGTGCCTATTTGTAGAAGACCCGGCCACTACATAAAAAGGGTTAAATAAAAAAACCGGGGAGCTAACCCGGTTTAATTTGTCATGTAAAAAGTAGAAAACTTAAAGAAAGAGACCATCAATTGATAGATATCGTTCTCCAGTGTCGTAAGCAAAGGTTAGGATTTTTGATCCTTTGTCGATGTCTTTTAATTTCTTAGCAACTGCTGCGAGCGAGGCGCCTGATGATATTCCAACCAATAAGCCTTCTTCTTTTGCTGCTCGGCGAGCATAATCAAATGCTTCATCTTTTGATATGGCGATGATTCCATCTAGTAAATCAACTTTTAAAATGGCGGGTATAAAGCCAGCTCCAATTCCTTGTATCGGATGCCTTTGATGTTCTTTCCCAGCAAGTACTTGTGATAATTCTGGTTCAACAGCAATAACTTTAAGTTTTGGCCATTGTTTTTTTAGTAATTGAGCAATGCCTGTAATGTGTCCTCCGGTACCAACTCCTGTAATTATATAATCAAGTCCGTCAGGGAAGTCGTTTAGTATTTCTTGTGCAGTATGTTTATAATGCGCATCAACATTTGCTTGGTTCTCAAATTGCATAGGTATCCATGAATTTGGATTTGCAGCAGATAGTTCTTGTGCACGAGCAATAGCACCTTTCATTCCTTTGTCGCCTGGTGTTAAATCGAGCTCAGCACCGTATGCCGACATGAGTTTACGTCGCTCAATAGACATTGTTTCAGGCATTACAAGAATGATTTTATAACCTTTTACAGCAGCAACCATGGCTAAGCCAATGCCAGTATTTCCCGAGGTAGGTTCAATAATTAGAGTGTCTTTTTTTAATATGCCTTTATTCTCAGCTTCTTCAATCATTGATAGAGCGATTCTATCTTTTATACTGCCGCCGGGATTAAAGCGTTCTGTTTTTATCCATATATGATAGTCAGCCGGAAAGAGCCTATTAATCTTTACATGTGGAGTATTCCCTATGGTTTCTAAAATATTCTTTGCTTTCATATTTTTAAAATTATTTTTTTATACTATCAGCTTTTTACTTGTCACTTTTCACTCCGTTGCGACGGATCATTACTCACTAAATCCCTTTTGCCGCTAATGTTAAATCATCTTTAATATCATCCGTATGTTCTAATCCAACAGATAATCGTAATAAGCCAGGTTCAATACCCGCTTCCATTTGCTCGGCAAGCGATAATTGTTCATGAGTGGTGGTGCTCGGGTGTATAATTAATGTTTTTGCATCGCCCACGTTTGCAAGATGACTAATTAGTTTAACATTATTTACAATTTGATCAGCAGCAGCACTACCGCCCTTTACCTTGAATGTAAGAACCCCTCCAAAGCCATTTTTGAGATACTTTTTTGCAATATTGTGATATGGGTGATCAGGCATGCCTAAGTAATTTACTTTTTCAACCCATGGCTGTAACTGAAGCCATTTGGCCATTTCAAGACTATTCTCTACATGTCTTTGCATACGAAGAGATAGCGTTTCTAGACCTTGCAAAAGTAAAAAAGCATTAAAAGGACTTAATGAATTACCATAGTCTCGTAAGCCTTCAACTCTAGCACGAATAATAAATGCAATGTTTCCAAAAGGTCCACCACTGCCAAAAACATCCCAAAATTTCATCCCATGATAGCCTTCTGAAGGTTCAGTGAATTGAGGAAATTTGCCATTACCCCAATTGAAATTACCACCATCGACAATAACACCACCTATGCTTGTGCCATGTCCGCCAATCCATTTAGTAGCAGATTGTACAATAATATTTGCGCCGTGTTGTAGTGGTTTACATAGATATCCAGCACCAGCAAAAGTGTTATCAACAATTAATGGAATGCCATGTTTTGAAGCAATTTTTCCGAGCGCTTCAAAATCAGGTACATTAAACTTGGGATTGCCAATCGTTTCAACATATAGCGCTTTGGTTTTTTCATCAATTAGTTTTTCAAATTCGCTGGGGTCATCGCCTTTAACAAATTTTACATGAATTCCTAATCGTTTAAATTGAACTTTAAATTGATTATAGGTCCCTCCATATAAATAGGAGGTTGAAACGATATTATCTCCACTATCTGCAATATTTGTGATGGCTAAAAATTGAGCCGATTGGCCTGATGCCGTTGCTAATGCAGCTACACCCCCCTCTAATGCCGCTATTCGTTTTTCAAAAACATCGGTGGTGGGATTCATTAAACGGGTATAAATATTCCCGAACTCCTTTAATCCAAACAGATTTGCAGCATGTTCAGAGCTTTTAAAAAGATACGAACTGGTTTGGTAAATTGGAACAGCTCTTGAAAGTGTTGTTGGATCAACTTCTTGGCCTGCATGTAATTGTAATGTATCAAAATGATATGACTTACTCATGGTTAATGTTTTTAATTTTTATACTTAATAGGATAACAAATATACAAAAAAATAATATACCAAGTGATTTAGTAGGAAAATATTCGGTTTATGTCTGTATTTGATAGCTTGTAAAGCAAATTATACAGTTTAAATTATAGGCATTATTACATATATGATAATAAAAAACTATCATTAACTTAACAAATGTATAAAGTGCTTGGTGTATAATTGTGGGGGAATCAATTTACTAGATTACAAATTATACACAGAATTACTATGTCACAACAGCCAATCTATTTGGCTTATTGGTAAGATTTCTTTATAAAAATGGCATACTATTATGCTTTTTAAAGGCATAATTTGTAAATTATACATTTTAAGTGAAATCTATCAGGATATATTTATAATAAAAACGAGGGATATTCTAGTCAAAAATTAATTATTTGATTAATATATAAGTATATAAATAGATAACACATCGAATATAATCGAATCATTCCGTATCACTTTATTTGATTTTGTCGAATAATTTATTGTGTATTTGCGAATTAAATCGTATCAAATGACACAGATAATACACACCTTCAATTTAGATTTATCAATGAAGTTGATGAACGACATCAGCAAAGTAGATCGTTTTGATGCTTTCTGGACGCAAATAGAAAAGAGAGAAGGACAAACTCTTAAACAACTAAAATCAATAGCCACAGTAAGAAGTGTTTGAGCTTCTACCCGTATAGAAGGATCAAAAATGACAGATGACGAAGTTGAAATCCTGATAAATAAGTTAAAGATTTCAAAATTTGAAGAACGTGATCAGCAAGAAGTCGCAGGCTATTTTGAAGCACTCGATACCATTTATGAATACTATAAGGATATTGAAATTACTGAAGGAAATCTTAAAAACCTTCATAAAATAATAATGAGCCATTGCGAAAAAGATGTGTGGCATAGAGGGAATTATAAACAAGTAAGCAATAGCGTAGAAGCTAGCCTTGCAAATGGTTCGAAACAAAAAGTGTTCCGAACAACAGAACCTGGCCTTCCGATACTATGCCACTGGTAAAAGATGCATTGTTTGTTTATGACTTTCTGAGTATTCAGCCTTTTCAAGATGGGAATGGTCGTTTAAGCCGACTACTAGGCATGTTGTTATTATTAAGACGCGGATATACATGGATCCAATTCGTGAGTTTTGAACATGAAATAGAAAGCAGAAAGGTAGATTATTACAAGGTTTTGATGCAAACCCAAAAAGAAAGACCAGGAGAAAAAGTAAACGATTGGGTAACGTTCTTTTTTGATTGTATGCTTAATATTCAAAACCAGCTAATGAATAAGCTAAAATCAAAAGCCTATACCGCAACAAATATTTCACCCAAGGAGAAGAAAATATTGTCATTTATTGAAAACCACCCAGGCAGCAAATCAAGCGAAATAGCTGCAAAATTAGATATTCCGTTGCCTACAATTAAAAAATTATTATCTCTGATGGTTAAAAGCAAAATGATTTTAAAATTTTGTATTGGTGCAGGGATCAATTATGTAGCCGAAACTTCAAGTCCATTAAAGACAGGTTTAATGTTTCAATTAACAAATAAGGATAGGAAAAAGGAATTCTTATTACGAAATTCGAGTTCATATTTTAAAATAAATAAAATCATTTTAACACCTTTATTTGATTGGGTTAAACCAGAAGAATGGTCTTCAAAATTATCAACACAAGGTTTACAATTTAAGATAACTGGTCACAATAATAGAGGTGGTTCATTTAGTCGGCCATTCTCTATAATGGCACATTCTAGCCCATACCACTTTCAGCCTGTTTTTATAGTACACGATCCTATTAATATCCCCAAAGGAGTAGAAGAAAATAGTTTGTATTCACACGATTATCCAATAAACATTGAAATTGAGCTATTAGGATCAGTTCCTAAATTTGAGTTTGATGTAATGTTTGTTTATGATGAAATGTAAACAAAAAAGCCCCGAAAAACTTTTGAGGCTTTTTGAATTTTCAAACGTTTTTACTTGTTCACAATCGTAGCTAATTCAGAACCAGCTTTAAATTTAGCAACTTTCTTTGTTGCAATTTTTAGTGTTGCGCCAGTTTGAGGATTTCATTCCTAAATCCACCCAAAACAAAAAAAAAGGCTCCATCTCTGAAACCCTTTGTCTTTCTTGTAGCGAGAGGGAGACTTGAACTCCCGACCTCATGATTATGAATCATGCGCTCTAACCAGCTGAGCTACCTCGCCAAATATTTTTTAATAACTTGATTGATAAATGCGTTTTACTCTCAAATATCAAATACCAAATTGCTTTTCGGGCTTGCAAATATAACATTTTATGCTGATTTTTATTTCTATGGGCAAATATTTTTAAATGCCTAGATGTCATCATTATATATATTGATATGACTTCTATACTTATATTATAAACCAGAATATTTTATTTAAAACAATGATTTTACTGTTATTTTTTTGTTTTAAGATCAGATATTTCTATATTGCAATACCTAAATAGCTGTAAATGTGCTTAAATGCAATATCTAAGCTCGTTTGAACGCTTTTTAGATTTTAAATAGTTATTGTTTAGTTTTTATCCTGTAAATATACTAAAGTGAAAAAAAAGTTTAAGGTTGAGTATTCAATGCATTCTTCAATAAAGGTTTTATATACTATGCTAAGTACTCCATGGGGTTTAACTGATTGGTTTGCTGATGATGTTAAATTAGAAGGGAATGTTTTTACTTTCGTATGGGACAAATCTGAGGAAAAAGCTGAATTGCAAGCTGAAAAGGAAAATGTTTTAGTGCGCTTTCATTGGTTGAGTGATAAAGATAAAAAGTCGTATTTTGAATTTAAAATAACTGTTGATGAACTTACAAATGACGTTACTTTGGAAGTAACTGATTTTGCTGAGCCTAAAGAAATTGAAGATGCCATAAGTCTCTGGAATTCACAAATTGACGCCCTAAGACACGCCATAGGCTCTATTTAGTCTATATTCTAATTTTATATTTTTTGATTCTGCATAATTGTTCACTAGGAACAAATTTTGTTATAAAATACTAGAGTTGGTGGCTGAAGAACTCGAAGCTTCAGCTTGGTAAGACTTTTATCTTCAGGCGCTTCAGGGGCCTAAACGTTCTAGTTAGTCAGACATAAATGCGATTTTTATTCAACAAAATTCAGATAATAAAAAAGAGGTGCATAATTATGCGGTATCAATAATATTTCTTTTTTATATAGCTTTTACTTTTATATTTGAGAAAAAATATGCCTGGTAGTGAAAAAGCTGGATGAGTTTATGCTTAAGTCCTTTTTAGGACCCTTTATTATGACTTTTGTCATAACTACTTTCATCTTGCTTATGCAGTTTTTATGGCGTTATATTGAAGATCTTGTAGGCAAGGGACTTGATGCAGCGGTTATTGCAAAACTCATGCTTTATACTACTGCTAGTCTGGTTCCAATGGCTTTGCCTTTAGCTGTATTATTAGCTTCTATAATGACTTTCGGAAACTTAGGGGAGAATTATGAGCTCACTGCATTAAAATCCGCTGGCATTTCGCTTCAACGAATTATGAAACCATTAATTTATCTTAATATTATAATCAGCATTTTCGCATTTTATGTATCTAATAATGTGATACCTTTTGCCAATCTCAAAATGCGTTCGCTCATGTACGATATTCAAAGACAGAAACCTGAGTTTCAAATAAGAGAAGGCTCTTTTTATAGTGAAATAGATGGTTATAGTATTAAGATAGGGAAGAAAAACAATGAGACGGGAATGATTTATGATCTGAAAATATATAATCATACTGCAGAACAAGGTAATACGAAGATAACTATCGCTGATTCGGGAACCATGAAAATGGCGGCTGATGAGAGCAATCTTGTAGTTAAACTATATAGCGGATATAATTATGAGGAGGTTCGTCAAGCAAGTAATCCTGTTGATATTAGTCGACCACATCGAAAAGATCATTATAAAACACAAGAAATGTTATTAGATTTATCAGGCTTTGGTTTACATAGAACCGATGAGAATCTTTTTAAAAGTGGCTACAAGATGATGAATTTAAATCAACTGGATACGTATGAAGATTCACTTATTGCGGAGATAAAAGAAAAGCAGGCTCATTTTGTAATGGTGTACACAGGTAGTAATTATTTTAAAAATTCAACGATTCATTCTGATTCAGGGATTGCTTTTGTGTCATCTCGTGATCAAATAATTATGAAGGATAAGATATATACATCTCTCGATAATGATGCGCGGAGCCGTGTTATAACTCATTCTTTATATGCAGCACGCGCTATAAAAGAGCAATTATCGTATGCTTCATGGGATTTAGTTGCAAAGATGAAGAATCTCAGAAAATATCAAATTGAATGGCATCGAAAATTTACTCTTTCAATTGCCTGTCTTATTTTCTTTTTTATAGGAGCACCCTTGGGCGCAATTATTCGTAAAGGTGGATTTGGAATGCCTATTGTTACTTCTATATTGTTCTTTATTTTTTACTACATTATATCACTCATGAGTGAAAAATTTGTAAAAGAATTGCAAATTCTTCCATGGGAAGGTATGTGGATTCCTTCTGCTGTATTGCTTCCTATTGGCGTATTTTTAACATATAAGGCCACACGTGATTCTTCTCTTTTTAATATTGAATACTATACTCGTTTTTTTAAAACGATTAATTCTGTAGTTAAAAGATATCAAAGTAATCCAAAGCTATGAAAATCCTTCAATTGTGTAATAAATTTCCATTCCCCGCCAATGATGGAGGAAATATAGCAACGACTAGTCTCACAGAAGGCTTCATGCATTTAGGGCATGAGGTTACCATTTTGGCTATGAGTACGATTAAGCACCCTGCTGATCTTTCAACGATTCCCCTATACTTCAGGAATAAAGTTGATATTTTTTCGGTTGAAGTTAGCGCAGATATTAATTACCTTCTTGCTACCTTAAATTTGTTATTTTCACGCCGCCCTTATAATGCTGTACGCTTTATTAGTACAAGGTATCGCCGAGAGTTAATTCAACTGTTAAAAAATAAATCATTTGATATTATTCAGCTCGAAGGGCTTTATCTTTCATTTTATATTTCAATCATACGAAAATATTCAAATGCTCGTATCGTTATGCGTGCTCATAATATTGAGTATGAAATCTGGCAGCGTTCTGTTGACCTACAGGAGAATGTTTTCAAGCGATTTTATTTAAGTATTCTAACTAAAAGAATTCAGCACATGGAGCATCGCTTTATTAATAAGTATGACATGCTTTTACCAATAACGGAACGCGATGCTAAATTGTATGCTGAGATGGGAAATACAAAACCTGTTCATGTCACCCCTTTTGGTATTAATACCAGTGCCCTAAATCCTGATTCGAGTCATATTGAAATTCCTTCTATTTTTTATATTGGGGCATTAGATTGGGCGCCAAATCAAGATGGCTTAATTTGGTTTTTAAACAAAGTATGGCCTTTACTTCAGGATAAGATTAGTGATCTAAGTTTTTATGTTGCTGGACGTAACTGTACTGAAGCTTTAAAGAATCAATTTAATCAGCGTAATATTGTTTTTTTGGGTGAAATTGATGATGCATATGCTTACATTAATTCAAAAGAAGTGATGATAGTACCTTTATTCTCTGGTAGCGGTATGCGTGTGAAAATAATTGAAGGGATGGCCCTTGGTAAAGTTATTATTACCACAAATATTGGAGCTGAAGGAATTCCTTGTACGCATCGTAAAAATATTCTTATTGCTAATACACCGCTCGAATTTCTTAAACAAATAGAGTATATTATTGACAATAAAGCTCTATTTAATGAAATTAGCAAGAATGCTATTAGCTTTGTGAGAGAAAATTTTGATAATTTTACAATCACAGAATCTCTCACCAAATTTTACAATAATAATTTATCATGATAGTTGAGTTGCTTTTTTGGATCTTTTTAGGAATTATTATTTATACCTATCTTTTATTTTGGTTTGTTTTATACCTTGGGGTGAAAATAAGAAAACACAAACCAATAATAGAGGATCCGAGCTATGAGCCTGAAGTTTGTCTGTTTATTGCTGCGTATAATGAAAAGGAATATTTGCATGCAAAAATGCAAAACTGTTTGTCATTAGATTATCCTAAGCAGAAATTGCGTATTGTTTGGGTAACTGATGGATCTGACGATGGATCAGTAGACGTGTTAAAAAAATATCAAAACATAGAAGTATATCATCAACCACAGCGTAATGGGAAAATTGGCGCAATTAATAGAGGAATGTTACTTGTTTCATCACCAATAATTATTTTCTCAGATTGTAATAGCATACTTACAACAGATTCTATACGCGAAATTGTGCGTTACATGTCTGATCCTCGTGTTGGTTGTGTAGCTGGCGAAAAGAGAATTGTTGGTAGTACACAAGAGACAGCTGCAGTATCTGGTGAACGTATATATTGGAAATATGAGTCATGCTTAAAAAAATATGAATCAAAATTAGACTCTGCAATTGGTGCAGCTGGCGAGTTATTTGCAATTCGTAAAGACTTGTTTTCAGAAGTTGAAGAAAATATCATTCTTGATGATTTTATTATTTCAATGCGTATAGCATCTCTTGGATATTTAATTGCATACGCACCAAATGCCTGTGCTACTGAAACGGCATCGCTTAATATTCAAGAGGAATTAAAACGTAAGATACGTATTGCATCAGGATGTATGCAAGCATTAGTAAAATTAAAACATTTACTGAATCCTTTTAAATATGGTTGGCTATCGGTAAATTACATCTCACATAAAGTATTACGTTGGACTCTTGTTCCTATTGCGTTTCCTATTGTTTTTGTATTAAATATGTATTTGTCATCGGTACAAGATCACACTATATATCTTGCTTTATTTTTTTTTCAGCTTGTCTTATATGCATTTGTTTTACTAGGTAATTTAATTGAGGAGAAGTCAACAAAATTTAAAATTCTAACCGTGCCCTATTATATTTATCTTATGAATTACTCAATCTATCTTGGTGCAATACGCTATTTTAAGGATGCGCAGAGTGTGAATTGGGATAAATCCGCCAGGAGTTAGTGTAGTAGCCTAATAGTTAACATACTAGGTCTGTTATTTCATAAAAGTAATTGTATCTTAATCAAAGGTTTTCTCGTTAAACATTCGTATTTTTGTATCTTAATTTGGATCGTATGAGTACTGCAAAAATAGATAGCCCTAATTTCAATTTTAATTCAATTGATGAGGCTATTAAAGATATTCGAGATGGGAAAATCATTATTGTTGTTGATGATGAAGATAGAGAAAACGAGGGGGATTTTGTTGCAGCAGCAGAAAAGGTTACGCCCGAAATTGTAAATTTCATGGCAACCTATGGTAAAGGCTTAATATGTGCGCCCTTAACCGAAAGCCGATGCGAAGAGTTGGAGTTAGATATGATGGTAAATAATAACACATCGCAACATAACACTCCATTTACAATTCCTGTTGATTTGAATGGAAAAGGCTGTACAACTGGTATTTCAGCACATGACAGAGCGAAAACCATACAGGCATTGGTTGATCCATCAACAAGACCCGCTGAGCTTGCACGACCTGGTCATATTTTCCCTCTTAAAGCACGAAATAAAGGCGTACTTCGACGTGCTGGGCATACCGAAGCAGCTGTAGATTTGGCACGTCTTGCTGGTTTACGACCTGGTGCCGCAATTGTTGAAATAATGAATGATGATGGCACTATGGCTCGTCTTCCTCAATTAGTTAAAATTGCTGAACGCTTTAATCTTAAATTAATATCTATAAAGGCTCTTATTGCTTTTCAATTATCTCGCGAGAGTGTTATTATAAAAGGCGAACAAGTTAAATTACCTACCGAATGGGGAACTTTTGGACTTATTCCTTTTAAACAAAAATCAGATGGATTGGAACATATTGCCTTGTTTAAGGGGCAGTGGACTAAAGATGAACCCGTTCTTGTTCGTGTGCATTCTAGTTGTGTTACGGGTGATATTTTTGGATCATATCGTTGTGACTGTGGACCGCAATTACATAAGGCAATGGAATTGATTGAAAAAGAAGGTAAAGGGGTATTGTTGTATCTCAATCAAGAAGGGCGTGGAATTGGATTGTTTAATAAAATTCGAACCTATAAGTTGCAAGAAATGGGTGTGGATACTGTTGATGCAAATACTCAGCTCGGGTTTAAAGAAGATGAACGTGATTATGGTATTGGTGCTGCAATTTTAAGAGAATTAGGATTGGGTAAATTAAGACTTTTAAGTAATAATCCGGTAAAACGTGTTGGTCTTGAGAGCTACGGTCTTGAAATAATTGAGAATATAAAATTGGAGATACAACCAAATGAGCATAACCATTTCTATCTTGAAACTAAAAAGAATAGAATGGGCCATTTTCTGGAAATGATTGATGGAAATACCAATGACGAGAAATTATAATTAAATATTTTTTTTGTGGCGAATAGAGAAAACCTACGAATTGTTTTTATGGGGACACCTGAATTTGCTGTAGCATCTTTAAAAGCCTTGTGTGACAATAAATTCATTGTAGTTGCCGTAGTTACTGTTGCTGATAAACCTGCAGGAAGAGGTCAAAAATTATCTACATCTCCTGTAAAAGACTTTGCGCTTTTAAATAATATCCCCATACTTCAACCAACCAATTTAAAAGACTCATCTTTCATTGAGGAGTTGAAATCTTTTAATGCAAATCTCCAAATTGTTGTTGCTTTTCGCATGTTACCTGAAATTATTTGGGCAATGCCATCTTTAGGTACCGTTAATCTGCATGGCTCTTTATTGCCTCATTATAGAGGTGCTGCTCCAATTAATTGGGTAGTAATAAATGGGGAAAAGACAACTGGTATTACCACCTTTTTTTTAGAACACAAAATTGATACGGGGAACATTATTTTTAGAGAAGAAATTCCTATTAGTAATGACGACTCTGCTGGTTCATTACATGATAGAATGATGTATGCTGGAGCAGCTCTCGTCATTAAAACTACAAATGTAATACTAAGTGAGAATACTCCCAGTATTTCTCAATCGGATCTAATTAATAATGATGAAGTACTTAAAATCGCACCAAAAATTTCCAGAGATGATTGTCGCATCAATTGGATGAAAACAGCTTATGAATTATATAATTTTATTAGAGGCCTTTGTCCGTACCCAACTGCCTGGTCTGAATTAGTTATTGAAAATGAGGCGCCCTTGAGCGCAAAAATATTCTCTTCAAAAATTGACGTGCAAAATCACAATTATGTGCCAGGGAAAATTATTATTGAAGGAAAAGAAACCCTTAAAGTTGCATGTGTTAATGGCTTTTTGATTGTAATTGAAATTCAAATTGCTGGAAAGAAAAGAATGTTAAGTTCCGAATTTCTTAAAGGTTTTAAATCAAATCAAATTTTATACTTTAAGTAAATGGCTTAGGGTACTTTTGAATTAAATAATTATAATTGTAAAACACTTAGATATTTACTGATTTTTAATGAAACCAAATCACTTATATATCAATAAAAGTAGCCACCTACTTTGGTATTTTAGTATGAAATTTGTTTTTGGTGTATCAATATGCAGAATCAATTCTATAAAAAATCTTTTTATTAAGATATTCATTTTAACTTTTTTTTTGTTGTTTTTTTCATGCAATAGTTCGAATAAGCATGAACCAAAATATCGCTTAACAAATATTGTTTTTTCTGAAGGAAAAACAAATAGACGGAATATAAATCTTCAATACAACCATGCTGGATTGCTCGAGTATGTTGAGATATTAACAGAAAACGCAAGTTTGAAACGCGAATTGTTTTTCCATTATAATGCTGAGAAAAGAGTAGAAAGCATAAAATCAATTACGGGACCAAATTATGATTTACAAACATTTACTTATGATAGAAAAGGTAGATTAATAAAAACAGATAATAACACGCATACCATGCCTCGTCATTTTTTTTATAATTACAGAGGATTGATTGCTGAGCAAGTAGTGTATTTTAATAAAAGACCTTTTCAGTATTATAAATATAACTACGATTTAAGTGGTAAGCCTATTAAATGCGATGTTCTTGATAATAATAAAATATTAACGCAACAAATTTTATTCACCTATGATGGACGTTCAAATCCTCTAATTGGCTTCAGTTCTGAGATTAATCATTCTGAATTGTTCTATGGATATCCGATTGGTAATTATAAGGAAAATTTGAAGCGGGTTATTGTGACTAATTTTACTTCTGAAAAAGAGATAATGGATACAATTCAATATAATTATGAATACAATATGTTGAATTATCCCTGCAGTATTAACGATAATACCTTTTTTGAATACTGTTGTAATAGCTTTTAAAATTAAAAAAACCTTTGTCTAATTAGGAATATAGCTTCACCTTTCGTATTACAACATTTTAAAAATGCTCAATGATATTTTACTTGTAAAAAGCAGATTTTGAAGCTTATGCAGAAGAAATAAAGTTTATTCATCTTCAGCGTGTGGAATAAGTTTTAAATTAAGTTTTAAATTATCAGCAAAGTGCTGCCCTAGTTCCAAAACGGACTCATCATCATCCTCATAATGCCATTCAACATTGATTTTACGCCCTTTTTGTTGTTGTTCTTCCAAAATACGCATAACACTAGTCATATATTTTGATGAGCCACTATTAAGATACTCCATCTTAACAATAAGTTGCGTTATGTCAGCCGGGGCCTTAAAATATTCGATGAGCCAATTTATTAATTCTTGATAATATTTAGCAGGATCCTCTAATATGGAGCGCCCATCTATATTTAATTGCCCGTTTGGCCTGAAATGAACAGCAGGGGCGGTTTTTGATTGATTAATGATTAAATCTTGCATGGCTAAGCTATTTGGAAATAAATTTATGAAAAAAATCAATACATTTCCTTAAACCTGATAAATAGTTAATTTTTTTATCTTTGACGCTCTTATTGAATGAGACGAATTTGAGCATTTTATGTTATTTAATGAAATTTTACTTTTTGAGTTATTAACATTGTTAATTCATTAAAACAGTTTTTTTTCAATTTGACAACCTATAATAATCAATTTAAACGCTATTAAAAAAGAAAGCTATGATGTTTGATTTAGAGATGATTCGCTCCGTTTATGGAGAAATGAAAGGAAGAATTGATGGGGTGTCGGGCTTGCTTAAACGCCCTATGATATTAGCAGAGAAGGTGTTATATAGCCATTTAAGCGAAGGGGCTCTTAAAAAGCCTTTTATGCGTGGCGCAGATTATGTAAATTTTAATCCAGATCGTGTAGCAATGCAAGATGCTACCGCTCAAATGGCTCTTTTGCAGTTTATGCAGTCGGGTCGTGCGCGTGTGGCGGTTCCATCAACGGTACATTGCGATCATTTGATTTTAGCCAAAGAGGGTGCTTTAAAAGATTTAAGCTCTGCAAATATCACTAACAAAGAAGTGTATGATTTTCTTAGTTCGGTATCACTAAAATATGGAATTGGTTTTTGGAAGCCTGGTGCTGGTATAATTCATCAAGTAATTCTCGAAAATTACGCTTTTCCAGGCGGCATGATGATAGGTACTGATTCGCATACCGTTAATGCTGGCGGATTAGGCATGATTGCAATTGGTGTTGGGGGAGCCGATGCGGTTGACGTAATGGCGGGTATGCCATGGGAACTAAAATTTCCTCGTTTTATTGGCGTTAAGCTTAATGGTAAACTAAATGGTTTTGCCTCTGCAAAAGATGTAATATTAAAATTGGCTGGAATGCTCACTGTTAAAGGGGGTACTGGCTACATTATAGAGTATTTTGGCGATGGTGCTACCTCTATGTCCAGCACAGGAAAAGCAACCATTTGCAATATGGGTGCTGAAGTGGGAGCAACCACCTCAATTTTTGGTTATGATGAAAAAATGAGTCAATATTTGCGCAATACCGGAAGATCGGCTGTGGCTGATGTGGCAGATACTATGAAGGATTATCTTACTGGGGATGAAGATGTATATCTGAATCCAGAGAAATATTTTGATCAGGTTATTGAGATTGACTTAAATTCGCTGGAGCCTCATATTAATGGACCTTTTACTCCTGATAAAGCCTGGAGTTTATCAGAATTTGCCAAAGCTGTTCGCGATAACAATTACCCACAAAAGATTGAAGCCGGACTTATTGGCTCATGTACCAACTCGTCTTACGAAGATATTACACGTGCTGCATCATTACTGAAACAAGCCCTCAGCAAAAAAATAAAAGTAAAGGCTCAGATAATTATTACCCCTGGCTCTGAACTTATTCGCTACACCATGCAACGTGATGGATTGTTGGATATATTTACCCAAGCTGGTGCTGTTGTACTTGCAAATGCTTGCGGTCCGTGCATAGGACAGTGGGAGCGTTTAGGGGCCGATAAGCAAGAGGCCAACTCCATTGTTACCTCTTTCAACCGCAATTTTGCAAAACGTAATGATGGGAATCCCAATACCCACGCTTTTGTTTCATCACCTGAAATGGTTACAGTATATGCTATTGCAGGCGATTTAACCTTTAATCCGATTACAGATTCTCTCATTAATGAAGACGGCGTTGCAGTAAAACTCGAAATTCCTGAAGGCCTAGAATTGCCACCACTCGGTTTCGATGCAAAAGATATAGGATATCAAGCTCCTGCTATGGAGGGTTCAAAAATTAAAGTGATTGTTGATCCCAAATCAGATCGCTTGCAATTGCTCGAACCTTTTGCTGCATGGGATGGGGCGGATTTATTGGGACTTAATCTACTCATAAAAGTAAAAGGGAAATGTACCACCGATCATATTTCAATGGCTGGCCCTTGGCTTAAATTTAGAGGTCATTTAGGTAATATTTCAAACAATTTATTAATAGGAGCATTAAATGTCTTCAATGAAAAAACGAATGAAGTAAAAAATTTACTGCACGGTAAATATCTTACGGTTCCTGAATCTGCTGCTATATATAAGGAGGAAGGAAATGGTTCTATTATTATTGGCGATGAGAATTATGGCGAAGGTTCTTCGCGTGAACATGCTG
The DNA here is from genome assembly GCA_038248505.1 of Bacteroidales bacterium. Lineage (GTDB taxonomy): Bacteria > Bacteroidota > Bacteroidia > Bacteroidales > JBBRXJ01 > JBBRXJ01. Next base: position 8,822 of record JBBRXJ010000047.1, on the reverse strand, counting down.
CTATGGAGCCTCGTTACCTTGGCGTACGAGCAGTTATTGTACGTTCCTTTGCTCGCATACATGAAACGAATTTGAAAAAGCAAGGTATGCTCGCTCTTACTTTTGCCAATAAAGAAGATTATGATCGAATATGTGAGGATGATCGTATCGATATTACTGGACTTACACAGTTTTTACCAGGCAATACTTTGTGTTTAGTTTTACATCATAGTGATGGATCATCTGATGAAATACTACTAAATCATAGTTATAATTGGAATCAGATAGAATGGTTTAAAGCAGGAGCAGCTTTGAATATGATGAAGAAATGAGGAAGAAGGAGTTTAGAAGATTTGAAGAGTTGATCAGCCGAACAGGAGTTGGTAAGATTTGATGAGGAGTTGAAACCTGAGTGGTTATTGATTGTAACCGCCTCGGTGGAGAAGTGCCTAACCGCTAGCCAAACCTCAAAAATTAAAACAAATGACATCCATAAAAGAGCGCACTGATGCCTTTATTCAGCTAGGAAATTTTTTTCGTCTATATGATGAGAACTTGCCAAAAAGTACATGTTTGTTAAAGGAGATCTATTTTGAAGCATTTGAAAAAGAAATTGAACAGGCACATATTTATAATGCTTGGTTCACCCCTGAATTTGTTCGTAGTGCCATCGTCTCACTTGGTTTGATGTTGCAAGAGCAATCAATAAATGATTGGATAAAAAGTTATGAAATATTAGACAACCCAAAGACCATAAAAAAAGTTGGTGTAATAATGGCGGGCAATATTCCGATGGTGAATTTCCATGATCTGTTTTGTGTTGTAATGTCGGGTCATATTTTTATTGGTAAACTTTCTTCAAAAGATAATAGCTTAATGCAAATGGTTGCTAAAATGCTTTTTGAATTACAGCCTGTTTTAAAAAATGCAATTTTATTTATTGATGGAATGATGCCTGAAATTGATGCTATTATTGCAACAGGCTCCAATAATACAGCGCGCTATTTTGAACAATATTTTGCTAAGTATCCGAATATTATTCGCAAAAATAGAAGCTCCATTGCCATTCTTGATGGAAGTGAAACCAACGAGGAGCTAAAAGAATTGGCAAAAGATATTTTTATGTATTTCGGAATGGGATGCAGAAATATTTCAAAAGTATTTCTGCCAAAAGATAGTGATCCATCAAAATTGTACCCATATTTTAAGCCCTACGAATATTTATATTCACATAATAAATATGCCAATAATCACGACTACCATCGTTCGGTTTATTTGTTAAGTGCATTACCCCATTTGGATAATGGCTTTTTAATTATGAAAGAAGATACAGCAAATACATCACCTGTTGCGGTTTTGTATTTTGAGTATTATAGTGAAATTCAAAAACTTATTGATACGATTGAAAAAAATATTGATCAAATACAATGTGTTGTCACAAAAAATAATTATTTTAAAGTTTCCATTGGCTTTGGTAATACGCAAGTACCCTCTTTATTTGATTACCCTGATGGAATAGACGTAATGAATTTTTTACTTAAAATTTAATTTATGATTTTTAGTTTCCGGCTTATTTCAGATGAGGTCGAAGATTTTTATAGAGATATTGAAATATCTGACGACCAAACATTCCTTGACTTTCACAATGCTATTCAACAAGAGCTGAAATTTGATAATTCTCAGTTAGCTTCTTTTTTTACATGCACTGACGATTGGGAGCGCGAAGATGAAATAACCTTGGTTGAGATGGATACGCCAGGTGATAAGCTCATTATGGATGATGTGTTACTAAAGGATCACATAGTAAAACAACGTCAGCGATTAGTATATCTTTTCGATTATTTTTCCAATCGTACCTTCTTCATCGAACTTATTTCCATTAGTAATCCTGATAAAACAAAAAAATATCCTCTATGCAAATCTCGAAAAGGAGAGGCTCCTATACAAATTCTTTTTGATGAAGCTTCGCTATTACTTGAAGATGATACCGATGATTTAGCTGAAAAAAAATCTGCAAAAACGCGTAAATCACATCTTGAAGATGAGATAATGGATGAGTTTAATGAATACTCTGAGTATGATGATGAGCATGATGATAGAGATCGTTAATGACATCCACACTTCTCATAATTACCGGACCCACTGCATCAGGGAAAACCATTCTTTCTGTTGAAATTGCTAAGCAGTTTAATACCGAAATTATTTCAGCCGACTCTCGGCAGATGTATAAAGAAATGCGAATTGGTACTGCCGTGCCATCTGATGATTTGCTCGCTAAAGTTAAACATCATTTCATTCAAAGCATTTCAGTGAATGATTACTATAATGCTAGTATGTTTGAGTGTGAAGTACTACATCTTTTGAATGAGCTCTTTATACATCATAAAGTAGTAATTATGACCGGTGGCAGCGGTCTATATATTGATGCGGTGTGTAATGGTATTGACGATTTACCTGATGTTGATAGCGCTGTGCGCAATGAATTAATGGTACGCTTGCAGAATGAAGGCTTTGAGAGTTTACGTATGGATTTGAAACGATTGGATCCAATGTATTATCAGACATGCGACCTTCAAAATCCGGCACGAGTTTTAAAGGCAATAGAAATAAGCACTATGACGGGCAAACCGTATTCATCCTTCCTTACTCGAACTAAGAAACAACGAAATTTCAACATAATTAAACTAGCCATAAATCCCGAACGTAACACCTTATATAATAGGATAAATAATAGAGTTGATGAAATGGTGTTGGCAGGGCTTGAAGAAGAGGCGCATACATTATTTTCTCTTTGGCAGGAGCGTCATCCGAATTCATTAAATACAGTTGGTTATAAAGAGTGGTTCCGTTATTTTAGTGGTGAACTCTCAAAATCAAAAGCTATTGACCAAATAAAACAAAATACGAGGCATTATGCAAAACGTCAAATAACTTGGTTCAAACGCGATAAGCAAATAGTGTGGTTTGATGAGCCTAGTTGTATATTACAAAACACCTTAATATCATCTTTGTTAGTAAAATAATCTTTTTTGACTTTAATTTCATGGGAATTGCTCTATGCGAGGTGACGGAAATCACCCATAAAAGTGATTCAAATCACCAGCATAAAAAAAAATAGCGCTATTTGTGATTGTATCTTTATATCATAAATATACGCGATATGAAAACTCGGATCTTTATAGCAATTGTAGGTAGCCTAATTCTTTTCTCTGTAAGCCCAAATAGCTGTTTGGCCGAAGTAAAAGCCACCCAAAAGATTTTAAAAATTGCTATACAAAAAGGTAACGCAAGCGATGAAGCCTGTGTTCGTTTCCGTACTTCGGCTACTACATGTTTTGATGGCAGTTATGATGCATACAAAATGTTTTCAAGCGTCGATTCAATGCCTCAATTATACACACTAACCAATTGCAAAGAGCAACTCAGTATTAATTCGTTTGGTGATTTTACATCAGATAAACGCGTTACCGTTGGATTGCGAGTTGGACGTGCTGGAAATCATACCATAATAGTGAGCATGCTCTCAAATTTTGCAGGTGCTGAATTCGTATATCTTATTGACAAAACTACAGGCGAAATGATTGATTTAAAATCGACCGATATGTCCTATGATTTTTATGCACCCGTAAAAGGAGTTGATACATCACGTTTTGAGCTACTATTTACCGCTGCCTCACGCACAGTAACTGAAACAGAAGAACAAATTAATACAAGTAAAAAAGAACTCATTTGTTATAATGAATCAGGTACGCTTGTTATAAATAATTTAAGCACTGAAGGTATTACAAACCTTCAATTAACTGATCTTTCAGGCAAAGTGCTACTTTTTAAAACAACAGAAAATTCAGAAGATATTACCATCAAATTGCCATATACGTTAAAAGGAATGTATGTTTTGCAAATTAGTAATAACCAATCAACGATGGTAAAAAAGTTAATGTTTTAGTTTAGGTTTTTCATTTATTGTTTTTTGTTCTAGGTTTTACAATAGCCGGATGTTAAGGGGTTGACATCCGGTTTTTTTATTCATGTTTTTGAATATACTGTATGACCACAACTATATAGCTTTGCAGCAAATTCGACCATTCTTTTTGTCTATTAAGCCACAATTAAAAAACGATTTCAGTAAAAAAGCAAGTAAAGCCCTTATATACTGCTATATATATATATAGTACATCATTAATTTAAAACCCCCTCTTATTTAGAAGAAATATAATTTAATCATTTATCTTTACTAAAAATATGATTATGGTGCAGGAGATAGTGGTGTATATTATCATTACGGCAACCGCCGTGTATGCGTCTTACAAAATTGTAAAGAGCTTTATTCCAAGAAAAAGTACTGTGCGATCGAAAACACCTTGCGATGCTTGTGGAAAGAAGGATGTGTGTTGTTGAGAGGATCATTATTCAAAATCTTCGTCAGGAAAACCTACCAGGTATAAATTTTCGGTTGCTCGGGTAAATGCGGTATAGAGCCAACGATAGTACTCGCTTGTTTTCATTTCTTTGCTTACATATCCTTGATCAACAAAAACGGCTTTCCATTGGCCACCTTGCGCTTTATGGCAGGTAACGGCATAGGCATATTTTATTTGTAGGGCAGCAAACCAAGCATCTTCTCGAACTTTCTTCAATCGTTTTCTTTTGTCTTTTATTTCGCTATAGTCTTCAGATACTTTATAGTACAATTCTTTATTTCGCTCATAAGGCAAGGCGGGCGACTCTATTAATAAAGTGTCGAGCATAATTTTTGCATCTATACAAACATCATTGTAATCGGGTAAGGTTAAGCGTACATTCGCAAAACGAAATCCATATTGCTCCTCAAATTGAGAGATGGCCTCAATGCGCGCAATATCTCCATTAGCAATAAAATCGAGCGATTTATCGTCGGGAAGCCAATGGTAATTATTACGAACGATCATTATCATATCTCCCCGACAAAGTTCCTCTTCGCGCCACAAAATTTCACGTCTAATGCCCATATTATAACCATTGGCACGTTTGTTTGATCGATTAACAACAATTACTTCGTCTTGCCCGAATTTATCATAGGCTTTTGAAATTTCTTCAATTAGCTGATCGCCTGTAAGTCTTACCACATCGGGAAAGCTTTCAGTTCTGAAAACCGGATTATTAGTTCCTGCATCAATTGCTTCACGAATGCGTGTTGCATTAAATAAAATACCCGAATCATGAGTTTGACGAACTACCTCTTGTAGTAAAAACTCAAGTACTTTGAAGCCAGTTCCCTCAAGATACGTGCGGCTGAGAGCGGGACTAAGAGGTAAACCAATGGGGGGTAGCTGCGCAGTATCGCCTGTTATAATTAACTTACAGTTTGTTCCACTTTTAACATAGGTCATCAGATCCTCTAATAATCTTCCAGAACCAAAAATGGAAGAATCAGGTGCCGTATCTGATATCATGGAGGCTTCATCTACCATAAAAAATGTATTTGAATGTTGGTTTCTGTCGAGGTCAAAAGTTCCAAAACCGTCACCAGCACTACGCTGCCGATATATCTTTTTATGAATAGTGAGTGCGGGTGAAGCGGTGTATTGCGATAATACCTTGGCCGCCCTTCCAGTGGGGGCAAGCAAAACACACGATTGTTTTAACTCAGCTAATGCTTTTACATAGGCGCTTATAAGTGTTGTTTTTCCCGTTCCTGCGTATCCTCTAATGAGCACTAAGGTACGATCACTCTCAAGCGAAACAAATTCTGATAGCCCAGTTATTGCATCCCTTTGCCCTTTTGTAGGTGAATGGCCTAGTTTTGATAGAATTAGCTGATTAAGATGGTTTGAGAGCACGGAAATACAATGGGATTAAAGAATATGAAAATCTTTTAATAATATAACGCATACACTTTTTGCTAATCATAACGAAGCTTATTTTAAAGTAGCTCTCTATCACAAAGTTTTTTTATATTTTTACGGCAATATATGAGATGCATTTTATCTAATAATAAATTTATATTTACCTTTCGTACAAAAATAATCTATTACACAATGAAAACAAGCATACAAATCATCCTAATCGTTCTAGTTGTTGCACTTTCGTATTTTTTAGTGCAGAGTATTATGAAACCAATACGTTTTAATGAAGAACAACAGCATCGTTATGAGTTAGCAATAAGCAAGTTAAAAGACATACGAAAAATTGAAGTTGCATACAAAGCACGTTATGAGAGCTTTACGGGTAGCTTCTCAAAATTAATTCAGTTTGTTAAAACCGATTCATTTAAAGTAGTACGTGCCATTGGCAATGTACCTGATTCATTAACCGAAGAGCAAGCATTAAAACAAGGTATTGTTACGCGCGATACAATAAATATTAGTGTTTTAGACTCCTTGTTCTCAGCTAACTATCCTATTGACTCATTAGCATTTGTTCCATTTACAAAAAACGACACCTTTATATTAGGCGCTGGCGAAATTATAACTGGCTCAAAAGTTAAAGTTAAAGTATTTGAAGCAGCAGTACCTGATAGTGTTTTATTACGCGATATGGACTGGCAGTTGAGAGTTAACTTTAGCGATATACGTTTAAAAATAGCTAAATATCCAGGCTTACGCGTGGGTTCCTTAACTGAAGCCAGCAATAATGCTGGTAACTGGGAATAATCGTACTATGCAAAAGATAATTCTAGCAGACGAAACTTTTGATAAACATCAAGCAAGCTCGTATCATCTTTCGATTCAGCTTGCCCCAGATGCTTTTTCCTTCTGTGTGCTAGATACGGTACGAAATAAATACATTCTTTTAAAGCAATATCCCATTAAAACATCGGTAAATGAAGATGTTATTTGCGATCAGTTAAGTGATATTTTAAAAGAGGATGATATACTCGGCTTATGTTTTGCAAAATGCCGTTTTATGGTTTTAAATAACATGGCAACCTTGGTGCCCGAAAAGTTTTTTGAAGTCAGCAAAGCTAAAAGCATTCTTGAGCTAAACCGAATGCTTAATGATTATGATGAGATACATTATAATTTATTACCTGAAGCGGGAGCAGTGCAATTATTTCCCGTAAGCAGTAATATCCTTAATGTTATACGAAAAACAGTGAAGCAGATTACCTTATATCATCACAATAGCGTTTTTATTAATGCCTCACTAGCTTCTTCCTCAGCAGCAGAAATACACGCTTTCATTTCTTCAGGTTTTATTGATGTACTGGCAACTGACAAACAAAAATTATTATCAAACACCATGTATACAGCTAAAAATGAAAATGATTGGTTGTATTATATAGTACACACCTTAAAAAAACAGAACATGGATGCGCTTACTACAAAAGTTTTTGTGAGTGGAGACATAATTAGTGGGAGCGCAGCATTTGAACTATTAAAACAATATTTACCAGAGCTTCGCATAGAGAAATTACCCTCAAAATACAGCTTTAGCTATACATTTAGTGCACTGCCATGTCATAATTATTTAAATCTTTATAATTTAGGATTTTGCGCATAACAGGCGGTGAATATGGTGGGCGGATTCTGCATTTATCAAAAAATCTGAGAGCAAGACCAACTACTGATATGGCGCGTGAGAGCCTATTTAATATTCTAAACAATCATTTTGATTTTGAAGAAATTCGCGTTCTTGATTTGTTTTCAGGCACAGGTAGTATAAGTTTTGAGTTTTCGTCACGTGGCTGCAAAGATATTACCTTGTTAGATTCAGATAGCATTCATTTAGAAGCGATACGAAAAAACGCCTTAATTTTGGGTGCTGAAGGCTTGCACATTATAAAAGCCGACGTTTATCGCTTTTTGCAGTCAACAACTGGTAAATACGACATTGTTTTTGCCGATCCACCTTATGATGACAAGAAACTAATTCAAGTACCCGATTTTGTATTAGGGAAGTTATTAAAACCAGATGGCTGGTTTATTCTTGAACACTCAAAAAATCAAAACTTTAGCAAGAATCCTTACTTTTTCGAGCTAAGAAATTACGGTGCGGTTCATTTTAGTTTCTTTAAAGAATCGAAAATAAAATAAAATAGTCCGCAAATTCTTTGTGAAATATAAATAAAACTCTAAATTTGCGACACTTGAAAAAACGGTTCGGTAGTTCAGTTGGTTAGAATACCTGCCTGTCACGCAGGGGGTCGCGGGTTCGAGTCCCGTCCGGACCGCTAATAATTCAAGTAAAAAAACCTTAAACGCTTATGTTTAAGGTTTTTTTAGTTTTTATACCCTCCAAATTAGTTCAATATTTTGGGTCAGGAAGTAAATTGCATTGTTCGTTGTGTTATCATTTTGTTTATAATGCATTATTTTTTGCTTCACATACGAAGCAGCTCTCCTGTAAGTTCAATTCGATGTGTATTATGAACGATTCTGTCAAATATTGTATCCGCTACTGTCATGCTCGCCTATTTGACTGAAGAATCGGAAAATCGTGGGATTAAAGAGAAAATTGAATATTCGATTTTGACAGCAGAGATTTCGAAAGCAACTTTTGGATTAACACCGTTTGAGTACTAATGATTAAAATGACTTAAGGGCATCTCTAAAACCCATTGTTAATATATATACCTGATTGTTAGTGACATATCCTTGTTTTCCTTGTGCATATTGCTTATTTTAGAGAAAAACAAAGATTATGAAAAACATCAACTCACTTGGCTTATTTGATGATCACTTTTTGATTGAAAAGCTTACCAAACTTGGTGATCAGCTTCAAAAACTGAACAAATATATACACTGGAATATCGTTGAAAACAGCAGGGAGGGTTCTATTATAAGAACAATCGGCTTTGCTAGGGCAAAAGCAAAAATAGGGATGATGAACCTAACTTATAATATTTGTCGATATGCACAGCT